>CALBGF010000138.1 GCA_937893635.1 uncultured Mollicutes bacterium
ACCACCCAATTAGCGGCATTAACCAACAATAAGGCATGTATAACTGCTTGTGAATTTGATAAAATACGCGCAGAACGCTTGAAATATAATCTAAATAAATTAGGGGCCAATCGTGTAACAGTATTAGTAAAAGACTCAAGAAATTTGGATGAATTTTTTCGCTTTGACACCATTATGTTAGATGCTCCTTGCAGTGGATCTGGCACAGTTCTATTAAATGAAGAAAGCAAACAAGTATTTAATCAAAAAGTCATTGATAAATGTCAAAAAAGACAAATTTCATTATTAAAGAAGGGCTTATCAATGCTAAATAAAAATGGTGTATTAGTTTATTCAACTTGTTCCATATTAAAAGAAGAAAATGAACAAGTATTGAAAGCTTGCTTGAATAATAATTTTGAACTTTTGCCAATTGATAAAAATCAATATGATTTACCATATTTGCCATCTTTAGAAAATACTATCACCATTGCTCCAACAGAATTATATGAAGGATTCTTTGTAGCAAAAATAAAAAGAATAAAATAGTTTACAAGAGATTAGATTATGAAAAGTAAAAATTTAACAAAACAATTAGTAATAAATGCTTTAGGAATTGCTTTAGTTATTATCGCAACTTCATTTTTAAGTATGACTATATCTTCATCATTTATAAATTTAGGTGATGTTTTTATATTTTTCTTTGGAATATATTTTGGACCAGTAACAGGCTTATTAGTAGGCGGATTTGGATCGTTTTTTGCTGATGTATTAGTGCATCCATCCACTATGATATATACATTATTTATTAAAGGACTAGAAGGACTAGTTGTGGGATTATGTTCTAAAGGATTAAAAAAATATATGAAAAATTCATTATTACGTAATATCTTTAATATTGTTTCTATGCTAGCGGGCTCTATTATAATGGTAGGGGGATATTTCCTTGCTAAAGCTTTTATTTATGGAAATATAGAAACTGCTCTTATATCATTAACTAATAATATAGTTCAAGCATTACTATCGCTTTTAATAGCGATTGTATTAACAAACATTTTTGATAATACATACTTAAAAAAATATGTTAATTGACTTGTAAATTGCTAGTAAATTTTGTATATTTACTATACATGCGGGTATAGTTTAACGGTAAAACTGAACATTCCCAATGTTTAGATGGCGGTTCGACACCGCTTACCCGCTCCAATAGTTTAAAAAACGATGTGAATAATGTATCGTTTTTTTATTTTTTTAAATGCAAGATATTAATTATTAAGAGAATATATTAATCTCTTTTTAATTGTCCTATATTTTTAAAATGATTTTTGTTGCATTGTTATTAATATTATATAATATTAATAAGCATATTGACTGAAATGGGAGTGATAAAATGAATATTACGAAATATATAGTGCCATTTTTAATATCATTTTTGCTTCCAGTTTCGAATAATAATACGCTAAATAAGGCAAATGATTTTGAAAAAGGAAATTTTACCAATTTAATTGTTTTTGCTAAATTTAATGGTGAAGAAGAATTTATAAATAATGAATATAATAATGCTTCAATACGCGAAATTGTTGATAATATGTACAATAATTCGTATTATTCAATTAAAAACTATTTCAAATTATTATCCAATAATAAAGTTAAGATGAATAATGTGTTTTTGTTTGATAATGGGCAATCTTTAACTTTATCTAATAAACGCGGATATTATTCTCCGCTTAGTGATACGAATCCAATTGGCTATGAGAAAAGTAACGAAGCCAGCAGAAGTTATGATTTAAAAGAAGATTGGTCATCTGCTATTAATAAAGTGTTAAAAAAGCAATCAAATTTATATTCCGCAAATGGAGATATAATTAGTGATTATTCGATTTTAGATCAAAATAATGATAATAAAATTGACGCTATTACAATTTTATATAAAGAAACACCAAGTGATTTTACTGGCGAATGGGCGTCGATGTTATGGAATTATCAAGATAGTTGTTCATTAGTTGAATTAGAATATAATAATAAAACAATCACTAGCGATAAGTACGTGCAAATTACGAATACTTATTCAGAGTCAACGTTATATGTTGATAAAGATGGATATTTAATAAATAATTTAGCAATTGCTGCTCACGAAATGGGACATATATTTGGCTTAAAAGATCTTTATCGTAGCGCTAGTGATTCGCGTGTATATTATATGTCAAGTATGGGAAGACATTTTACCCCTGTGCCGCAATATATATCTACTAAGGAAAGAGAAGCACTAGGATGGTTAAATGATGGTCAGATTAAAACTATAACTAGTAATGGTGAGTATACTCTAAATGTGGTGCAAGACGATGCATCAAATAAAACGATTTCTTATAAGCTTGATTTAAAAAATGGTAAAACAGCTTATTTAGAATATCGTAATTTTGCCGCAGAACTTAATCGCTTTGATAATCAATATAGTATTTTAACTAAACCAGATGGAAGTACTGCTCCACGTATAAAAGCAATGAAAAGCGGACTAGTTGTATTTTTAGTTGATAGTGATACCAAATTTCCAAATAATATGGGAACAACTGGAAATAAATGGAATTACGAAGTATTAGGAGGACAATACGCCACAAAATCCGATGCTGCTTTACAAGAAAATGAAGAAATATCATTAACCAATACTATTGATGTATTTGTTAATAGTGTGAGTGAAACTGAATTAACATTTACTTTAACTGGAGGAGATTTTGAAGAAATAATTAGTCCAGAAATAACAGGAATAGAAATAATATCTTATCCACAAATGATGAGGCGTAATGATTCTTATAAATGTGAAGCTAAAATAAATGGCAATAATCTTTTAGGTGATGAAAAAGTATTTTGGTCAATTAACGGTAATACTAGCAACAAAACAAATATTACTGATGAAGGATTATTAACAATTGGTAATGATGAAAATTCTTCTATTATTTCACTAATTGCAAAAACAGAAAATAACATTTCTGCAATTACAAATATTAATTTAAACATTATACATGCATTGACTCATATTGATTATTTGGAATCAACATGCAAAGATACTGGTAATAAAGAATATTGGTATTGCCAAGAATGTAATAAATATTTTATTGACTCCAATCATAATAAAGAAGTTAATTACAACGATTTAATTATTCCAACTAATGATAATCACCAAGAAAAAATAGTTATACCATTTTTAGATTCGACATGTTCGGAATTAGGACATACGGCTAAAATTATTTGTTCAATTTGTGAAAAAATATTACAAGAATCAACAATAATTCCTAAAAAAGAACATGTGTTAGAAACTATTAAAGGCCATGATGCAACTTGTGAAAATGATGGACTAACTGATGGATTAAAGTGCTCTATATGTAATGAAATTATAAAAGAACAAGAAGTAATAAAGCATAAAGGACATATATTAAGTGACTATATAATTGATAAAAATCCAACGCAATATGAAGAAGGCAAAAAACATATTGAATGCACTGTTTGTTATAAAATTATTAGCGTTGAAACAATTGAAAAATTACCCGCTCAGCAAACAAATGTTTATATTACAGTCGTTGCTTTTTCTTTAGGTTCATTAATTATTATTACTATATTATTATTGATAAAAAAAGTTATAGTGTTAAAAAAATAACCGCAAATTGCGATTATTTTTTTCTAGCCACCCCAACAAAGTCAACTTCTTGATACCAAAATGATTCATTACCAAATAATTCTTCTAATTGATTTAAAGCGTAATCCATCCATTCTAATTGACTTTTATAATCCATATTAGTAGGCTCTTTTTCTAAAAGATTTTTTAAATAATTTCTTCGATAAGCAAATCTTTCTTCAAATATTTCCATTCTTTGATCAAAATCTAAACCGGATATTTCTTTGACATAATTGAACATTTTAATATTTTTATATCCAGAGGTAAATAATTGATGATAGATTTTTCTTCCGTTTAAACGATCGGAAATACCAGGTATTAACAATGTTCTTTCAACAATTTTTTTAATTAAATCATTATCTTTATAACTTACCATTGTTCCATCATCAGAGCCACGAATAATAATATAACCATCATCTTTAAGTAATTGACGAACATTTCTTAATAAGCGAATTGGATCTTTTAAATGATGAATAACTAATGTAGCAATAATTAAATCGAATTTAGGAATATTATGCTCTTCCATATATTCTTTCATTGAAAAGATGAATGATTCATCTTCTAAATCAAAAACTTCATAAGTGAAATTATCACCTTTGTTTTTAACTCTAGCCATTTCAATGCATTTTTCGTTTCGATCTATACCAAGTACTTTAGCGTTTTTAAAGTCTTTAAAGCGATTATAGGTTACATATCCATAAGCACAACCTAAATCAAGAACATTAACTTCTTTACCATTAAATATATCAAATACATAATTAATTGCAGGCATATCCGCTGCACGTGTGTTTTGTGCTTGTGTTAATAATCTTTGTTGTTCTTTATATTTAGACGGAGCGTAGGTTGAATCAAGTTTAATATTTTTAACTTCTTTATTATAAGAAAAAGAAGAACCGTTATTTTGCTTACTTAAATTCTTTTTTACAAATTCTACAACACTATCAAGAGAATCTTTTTCAATTAAAAATGTTTCATTATTTCTAAACGCTAATGGCTTTTCATTTCGCGCAATAGATGCACTTAATAAAGGAATAATTATCCCATCTTTTTTATCGCCGGCAAGTATATCTTCGTGGAAAGAACTCCACTCATATTTAATCCATCTTGAATTAATATAATCGATTTTTGTTGCAATAATAATAAGTATAGTGGCTTCATCAAGTGCCTTTTCAATAGCGTCTTTATAAGCAGATTCACCAAATTCTTTTAATGTTACATTGCTAAAAAATGTGGGAATATTATTTTCCGCTAATTTTGCGTATAATTTTTGGGCTATTACGCTATCATCGGTCAATTTTCCGCTAGCGTCAGTGTTCTTAAATGATATAAAGACATTATTCATGATGATACCTGCTTTCTTAAAAAAATATTAGCATTTATCGTCATTCTAGTCAAATTTATAAATAGTTTTTAACTAATAAAATATAGTATTTTTATTTATTAAATATTATACTTTATTTAAGTAGGTGATTATACATGGATTATTTAAAATATAAAACTGGGACAGACGAAGTTGTTGTATCAATAGACTCTACTCATCAAAATGCGTATTTATCTATTTCTGGCATGGAAAAAGTATTCGAAATTGAAGGTAAAATTAGTTTAAAGTATGATATAGATACTCTAAAAACAAGAAATATTATTAATGAAAAATCCGCTATTAAAAATAAAGATAATGATACACTTTATAATTTAAATGTTGTATTTTCTATTGGACTTGAACATTTTCAACGAGCAGCCAAGAAATTTTATTTATTTATAAAAGAAAACAAATTGGATAATACTTTATTTACTTTTATAAAAGACGGATTAGAAAATTTGTTTTTACCTAATGAAAAAGATCCTTTAAAAAAGATTGATAGCTATCAAGATGTATTTAAGCATTATGCTAAAGAAAGATTAGAAGAAGAAAATGATCAATATCATTATGCATATTCTTATCCATATATAATTATTGAACTTTATCAACAAATTATTGAAGACGCTAAAATTAGATATCATTTTCCAAATGATTTTGGAGTTGAAAAAGAACCAGGTAGCCTTGAAAAGATATTAGATGTTTATTCTAATGTTGATTTTGGATTTGAACGAAATCCAATTGAAGATCAATTGGCAAGATATTTTTACTCTATTGTTACGGAAAAACCTTTTGCTAATTATAATAACGAAATAGCAACAATATTGCTTTTATATTTTTTAGATAATATTGATTACCTAGTTAAAGAAGATATTCGTGATTTATTTACTTCTAGTGATATAGTGGCAATGATTACACTTATTGAAAATTCTTCACCAGAACAAAAAGAAGAAGTAATAGAAAAAACAAAGAAAATGTTAGTAAGTTCTAATTATTCTCCTTATAAAAAAGTTGATGATGCCTTTGCTAATTTAAAAGAAAATAACACATATAATAATGTCGTTAATTATATTGTTGCTTTTATTGAAAATTATTATGGTTATCAAGGATATTATGAATTTTTTAAATATAGAGAATCTAGTGTACTTAAAATTCATTATCATGGTGAATATAATAAATTCAAACTAAATGTAGCTGATTCAATTCAAAATTATAACACTCTTGTTTTTGATGTGTACGCAACTGCATATATGGAAGCACCAATTGGATTAGTTCATCGTGATGAAATTATTGAAGATTTATATAAAGAAATTAAAGTAAGAAGCTATGATGATATTATCAAAGATAAACTAATGAAAGCACTAAGACTTAAACTTGTTCCTTATTTTTGTTTAAAAGATATTAACATTGAATTTAACTTTATTTGGACACTTGAAGCAGATGAAAATTACGAATATTAATTAAGGTGATATTATGTTAACAGAAAAAGAATTACATAAAAATTTATATATGCTTAACGGCTCATTCGCTAATACTGGTTATGACTGGTGGTGGCATTCTTTTACTGCGATTAATGAAACTACAGGTAAAGAAAAACCTTTCTTTATTGAATATTTTATTATCAATCCTAATGTGAGTCCTGATAAATTTGTTTTAGGTGGTGATGGTAAACCTAGCTATTTTATGATCAACTGCGGAACATGGTGCAAAAACAAGGCTCAACTTCATAAATATTTTAATGTCAATGATATTAAAATTGCTAAAAATAAATTGTTAATTACAGGCCAAGACTTCATGCTTAGTGAAGAAAGAATCACGGGTAAAGTAAGTATTACTAATCCAATAAAAAAGGAATTAAGTGATGCAGGTTCTATGGAATGGGATATCAAATTAGAAAAAGTAATTGGCTATGATGTGGGCTATGGAACTTCACCATTGTTTCGTGATATTAAAGCATTTGATATGTATTGGCACGCTCAAGGCATTAAAACATTAATGAATGGTTATGTGATTTATAATAACGAAAAATACATTGTTTCACCAAAATCTTGTTTTGGTTATAGTGATAAAAACTGGGGAAGAGATTTTACTTCTCCATGGGTTTGGTTGTCTTCATGGGACTTAGTAAGTCAAGTAAGCGGAAAAAGATTGGAAAATTCTGCTTTTGAAGTAGGCGGAGGAAGGCCACGTGCTTTTGGAATTACTTTTAAAGATAAACTTTTAATTGATTTTTATTATGAAGGGAAAAAGTATGAATTTAATTTTTCTAAATTCTGGACTTTGCCTAGAACGAAATTTGATTGCTATGAAACTGATGACAAAATCATTTGGAATATCAATACTAAAAATAGAAGAAATCGCTTGTTTATCCATATTGAATGTTTAAAAGAAGATATGCTTTTAATAAATTATGAAGCACCAGATGGTGAACAAAAATTCCATCGCCTTTTTAATGGTGGAAATGGAATAGGATATTTGGAACTTTATAAAGGAAATAGTCTAATTGATAAAATTGAAACGGGTCATGTAGGTTGTGAATATGGAAAGTATCATAGTGAAGGTGATAACTACTTTAAAAAAGGAGATGAAAAATAGTATGATAAATTTTGATAAACTAGAAGAAGTAACGTTAAAAAATTTTAAAGGTGGAGATGGAAGTATAATTGCTAAAATATTTACCGATGGAAATAATAAAATTATGAAAGCAACTTTAAGAAAAGGTTGCTCTATTGGAATGCATATTCATGATATGAGTAGCGAAATTATCTATGTTTTAAGTGGCGTAGCTAGTTGTGTAATTGATGGAAGAGACGAAACTATAAAAAAAGATGAGTGTCATTATTGTCCCAAAGGAAGTACACACTCATTAAAAAATAATAATGATGAAGATTTAATTGTACTTTGTGTGGTGCCTAACCAATAATATCGTTAAAATAAAATCAACAAAATGAACATTATTGTTGATAAACTATGGCGTGACTTGTTTTAATATTTAACTATGTTATAATCACTACACAAAGAACCGTTAGACTTTTTCTAAAAGGCTTTATTAATCATTAAAAATGAGGAGGAAAGCCCGATGAAAATTAGTCTTAGGCTTGACGTCAATGTTTTTGACGCGAAAAATATTATTAAATGGTTAGATAATAGGGATGTAACCAAATATCTTAATGAAGATATAAATTCAACTACATCGTTAATAGAAATAATAAATTCGAATCGTGCTGATTTATTAACTTGCTATCTTAATAAAGATGGTAGATTTTTTCTTATTGATGATAAAAAGAATCATAGTATTGGATTTTTAACATTATTTGAAGTGCGAACAAAAAAAGAATATGAAGTTGTCATAGCAATTGGAAATCCTAATAATTGGGAAAACAATATGCGCATATGGCGTTAAAGCAAATAATGCGTGAAATATTTTTCTCATGGCGTATCGATAAATTAATTGCTCGAATACATATTGATAATCAACGAAGCATCAATTTATTTGAGCACCTAGGATTTAAACAAAACTTAATAAAAAACAATCATATTCATTTTGAAATAAATTTTGATGAGTATTTGAAGTCATTAAGAAATGGTTCTAATAATTAAGTAGACTAGATAAATTACATATAAACCAAGTAAAATGAAACCATCTTTTTTGGATATTTTTCCATATAGCGCAAATACAAATACAACAAGAGTTACAGCCATCATAACAATGACATCAACAACAACTTGAGGTCCAGATGTTAACGGATTAACAACTGCCGATATTCCTAAAACAAAGATGCTATTAAAGATGTTTGAACCAATAACATTACCTAAGGCCAATTCATTTTGGCCTTTTTTAGCAGCTACACAACTTGTGACAAGTTCAGGTAAGGAAGTACCGACCGCAACGATAGTTAGACCGATTAATGATTCAGCTAAGTCATGATCAACATGAGCAGCATCGGATATTTCTAAAGCAATTCCTTTAGCGCCAAATACAACTGCTTCGCCGCCAAAGATTATACCAGCACAACCAACGATAGCTAAAATAATTGCTTTCCATAACTTAATATCTTTAATTTCAGATGTTTCCTCTATTACTTGATCTTCAGGATGCTTTTTTGCGCCTCTTACTAAGAACCAAATATAAAGAACAATTATTACTGCTAAAATAATTCCTTCCCATCTTAATATTGCATAATTCCCAGTAACAGAGCCATTACCAAATAAAACTACAAATAAGACTAGAAGTGCTGATACGCCAATTAAAAATGGGTATTCTCTTTTACAAACTGATTTTTTAACAATAATTGGTGTAAACACTGCGGAGAATCCTAAAACTAGTAATAGGTTACAAATATTTGAACCGATGACATTGCCAATAGCAACATTAGCATTGCCACCTTCAATAAGAGAAGAAATAGAGTCAGAAACAGAAACAGCAAGTTCTGGGCAACTAGTTCCCATCGCAACAATAGTTAACCCAATGATTAATTCGGATATATGTAATTTTTTTGCAATTGCGCTACTAGCATCAACGAATATGTCACAAAACTTTACTAGACATAACACCCCAATAATAAAAGCAATAATGAATGCGATAACTCTTAAAGCTACAGGCCATGAATCAACAAATGTAAAAATCATAATTTAAACTCCTTAAAATAAATTAATTAAAGCATTAATACCTGCTACAACATCACTCCAGTGAGTGAAGAATATTTCTAATCCAATAGCAATTAATATTATGCCACCTGCAATAGTGGCTTTATTAGCAAATAAAGTACCAAATTTTTTACCTATATATACTGCTGCAATGCAAATTCCAAATGTAACAAGACCAACAATAGCAAATGTTAAATAAGCTTCAAGTGGTGCGACATTACCATAAATGATACCAACGCTTAATGCATCAATAGAAGTAGCGACTGCTTGTAATAATAAATAACCAAAAGTTATGTTCTTAACCTTTTTATTTTCAATGGTTTCGTTTTCTTTTCCTTCATGGACGCCTTCAATAATAGTTTTGATTCCTAAAAATAATAAAAGTATTAAAGCAATCCAAGGCACTAAATAACCAAATACTTTTGAAAAGTTTTCTCCTAATGAACTACTTAATACAGTAATGGCTAAATAACCTAATACTGGCATAAGAATTTGGAAGAATCCAAATAATCCCGCTATTAAGAAACCTTTTTTGTGCTTCATGTTGGGCTCAGATAAGCCGTTACTCATTGAAGCAGCACATGCATCCATAGCAAGACCTGCGCCTAGCCCGATAGCGGTAATAATCCAAATAAATGTTTCCATAAAAATTCTCTCCTTTAAACAAGAAAAACGAGACCTAATTAACACAAAAAAAAGCGTGCTAATTATAAGTCTCGTTAATTAAGATTGACCTGGTCATATTTATTCAACCGGTTTGTAGGACAATCGCTCTTAATTGAGCTAACTACTCCCTTAAAACTACTTAGGTATGTTAACACTTTTATTTACTAAAAACAACGAAAAAATGCAAAAAAAGTCAAAAAATGCGTTAGTTTCAACTAACCTCTATGTAACAAAGATCTCTCATTATTAATAAATATAAGCATATTATTTTTCATAATTATATTTTTATGATAAATTTTAGATGGCGGTGATTTAAAATGAATAAAAAAATTTATGATGATAGAATAACATATTTTGATGATAATGGCTCTCTTGTAGCAGAAATAGATTTTCCTAAAACTGGTGTTAATGAAATAACGATAACACACACATTTGTTGATGCATCTTTAAGAGGGCAAGGAATGGCTAAAAAGTTAGTAGAAGAAGTAATTAATATTGCCCAAAAAGAAAAATATAACATAAGAGCTACTTGCTCATATGCTATGAGATATTTCCATGATAATAATATTGATATATATGTTAATTAATTAAGTTCGTTTAAGTAATCGAAGAATTTATAAGGTGATGCTGGTTTTTTAATTTCTATGAATTCTTTTATATAGCCAAGTATTTCTTCAGAAGGGAACCCATCACTAGCAAAAGTTGTGCGTTGGTCGTAGGATAATTTGCCTTGTTTATTTTTATATGGCATTACTTTATCTCCAACCCATGATACGACGAAGTATAAGACATCTACTCTTTTATAAAGTTGGATTCCTTGTTTATAATCACCATATATTTGAGGGAATACAAGGGAACATTTTAAATCGTCTTTATAAAATCCGATAGTTAACATTCTATTTCCTTTTTCATATGTGACAGCTAATGTGTCATCATCATTATCTTTATAATAAGGAACTTGTTCATCCACTACAACGCTTATGTTAGTGTAAGGCTCTATGTCTGAAGCATCAAACATAATAATTTTGCATTCTAAAACATCATCTGTTTTTACTTTTTCATCTAAAATGAGTGCTTCATTTCGTAGATAATTATAATAATCAATCGAAGAATAACTTAGTTCCTTTCCTTCGACAAATATATGTAAATAACCAAATATAGTTTTTATTTTTTCATCAATTTTTAATAAAGAGTTGCTCATAATATTATTTCACCCATCCGCTAATATATTAGCAAAAATAAATTAAAAATGCTATGTTTTTTTTGCTTTTAAAAATGAGATTAATTAAAAACTCCGAATTAATCATAGTTTTTATATAAAAAGAATTTTTAAAACTATTTGTAAAAAAATTAAGAAGGCTAAAAAAAGTAAACATATAGTTTATTTTTGCGTTATTGGAATTACTTTTATATTTATGGTAATATTATAAATATAGGTGTGTGATTAAAATGAAGTGTTGTGTTTTAGGATCAGGAACTTGGGGTAGTGCGTTAGCGCAAGTATTAAGTGACAATGCTAATGAAGTAATTATATATGGACGAGATGTTGAAGAAGTTAATGATATAAGTAATAATCATCAAAATAAAAAATATTTTGGAGATGAAATAACTTTATCTCCATCTATTAAAGCTACAACGGATATTGTTCTTGCTCTTAAAGACGCTATGATTATTGTAGTTGCGGTTCCTTCAGTTGCTTATCGTGAAGTTTTATTAAAAATTAAACCATTTATTACTAATAAACCATATGTTGTTTCTGTTGCTAAGGGCTTTGATCCAACAACATTAAAAAGAATGTCTGATGTTGTTCGTGAAATTATTCCAAGCAATATGAGGCAAGAAGTTGTTTCATTAATTGGTCCAGGACATGCCGAAGAAGTAATAGTTCGCAAGTTAACTTGTATTACTTCTACATGTGTGGATTTAGAAACTGCTAAATATATTCAACATGTTTTTTCAAATAATTATTTACGTGTTTATGCACAAGTTGATGAAATAGGCGCAGAATATGGTGCTGCTATTAAGAACACTATCGCCATTGCTGCTGGAATACTTCAAGGATTAGGAATGGGTGACAATGCTAAAGCAGCATTAGTAACTCGTGGATTAATCGAAATGATAAAACTTGGTACCTTTTTTGGTGGCAAAGAAAAAACATTTTTAGGATTAACTGGTATTGGTGACTTAATGGTTACTTGTAACTCATATTTTTCACGTAATTTCCAAGCAGGACTAGCAATCGGAAAAGCTAATAGTGCAAAAGAGTTCTTGTTAAACAACACCAAAACTGTTGAAGGAATTAGAACAACAGAAATTCTATACAAAATAGGAAAAGAAGAGAATATTGAACTCCCTATTGTAAATGCGATTTATGATGTGCTTTATCAAGAGGTAAAACCTCGTGATGCATTAGATAATTTAATGAAAAGAAAACTTAAAAGCGAATAACCATTTAAATTGAATAAATATTTAAAGAAATAATAGTCAAAATACCATTCATGGTATATATGGCTATTTTTTTCGATGTTCAAAAA
The DNA here is from genome assembly GCA_937893635.1 of uncultured Mollicutes bacterium. The sequence continues at coordinate 12,851 of CALBGF010000138.1, forward strand.
TGAAACGGCTTACAAATTTTATTGACAAACCGCTACGGGGGGGGGGTATCATATTTTTGTAGTTTAAAAAGGAGAGTTTTTTGCATGAAACAAAACTATGAAAAGCCGATTATTATTCTAGAAGAAATTGTGCTTGAAGATGTAATCTTAGCATCGGGCATAATTAGAGACGAAGGAAACATCGATATTAACGATGGCGTTAATGAAACGTTATAAGGAACGGAGGTAAAAGTATGAAAAAAATAGGCATTTTTAGTGTTGCGTTATTATTGTCTGTAGTTGCTTTTTCAAATGTAACTAAAGAGAATAACAAAACTTCAGTTGCTGACTTAGAATCAAGTACAACTGACTTTATGAATGAAAAAAGTAATGTTAAGAAAGTTGCTTTAAGGAATGCTAGCAGTGGAAGCAATGCATTTAAAGCATCTAAAATTTATTTCCAAACAGCTTCTGATTCTGATGGATATGAATATTTAAGATTTGCTAGTGCCTTAAGAGGTGCTTACTCTAAAGTTTCATTTACTAGACATATTGAGGGACTAGAAGATAAAACTGATGAAGTTACCACTTTATATAAAGGTATAGCCGCGAATGGAAAAGTATCTTTCACTAATGGTGATGAATTAGTGGATTATGATGTAACAAGTACAAAAAACTATTATTGGGCTTGTTATACAATTAGATTTAAAAGTGATTCAACATATAAAGAAAGTGATATTACTTTAACATTGAAGGTCGATGACAAATATACTGATTCACGCACCATTAGTTTAAATGATGCTAAGAATTATGTTAAAGATAAGACCAATATTAAATGGAATGAATATGATGGTTATGCTTCTATTTATAATTCTTCAATTACTTATAGTTATGATTTGGTTAAGAGTTTATTTAATGTAAGTGGATATCCTTATGTTCATGGTGCATGTAATGATTTAAATGATTCAAGATATGGATATTTTGCAATGGACACTGGTAATAACCAAAAAGGTGTAATTGCTAAATATGATTTTGAAACTCATACTGTTGTTGGATATTCAAAAGAATTCATAGGTTATAATACTGAAGACAATATTAAGAATAAATATACATGGACAGATAACGCTAATATATTTATGTATAAAAATAAAATATATGCATTAGATAGCTATGGTAAATTTGTGTCAGTTAAAGCAAGTGAAATTACAGGTAATAGTACTGGTGAAGTAACCCAAAATGACACCACATTAGATTTTAAATTAAGTGAACAAATTAAATCAGTTGCTTACAGTAAGGAAAAGGATAGATTTGCTTTAAATACTACTTCAGGTAATTTGTATATTTTTGATGGTGAATTAAATCAAATTAAAACAGTTTCAAAAGCAGGAACAGTACAAACTATATATTCTGATGGAAATAAAATATATATGTTTGCTAAAGATGAAGTAAAAATAGTGACAAAAACTGAAACAACAACTGGTAGTGATGGAAAGGAAACAACAGTAGAAACATATAAATACTACGATACTGCAACAATTACCACCTATGATTGGGAAGGTAATAAATTAACAAGCAAAACTTATGGCAATGAAGAAAATCCAGTAGGACCAGCTTATGAAAAAAAAGGTAGTAGAAGCACTAATTTACAAAATATGATTATTGTAAATGGTGAATTATATATTACAAGATTGATTCATAGCGGTAGTGCAGAAGCTGGTTCAGCAGGCGGATATTTGTTTAAAGTAAATGTTAACGAAAAAGAAGATTTAGAAAATTTAATAACATCTAGAACTTTAGGTGAATATGTTGAAGCAAAAGCAGACCCTAGTTTTACTGTGAATGAAATAGTAGCAGGACGTAAAGTAGAAGGATGTGGATACTTACAAGGCGTTACTACTGATGGTGAGAACATTTATTATGCATATACAGATAGCAATAATGCAAATGCTAGATTAGTACGTAGTAATCCTTTAACTGGTGAATGGGTACCAGCAACAAAACTTGTTAGCATTTTAGATAAAGACAAAAATACAAGTCACTCTGATGCTGGTAAGATTTTCTACTATAACGATAATATCTGGGTGACAAAATTTAATAGCAAAACAGTTTTTGAAGTCAATAAGGATACACTTGTAGAAACAGGTGACACAATCACATTTGGTGATGATATGCCTGTAAATCTTAAAAATGCTGCTTATGACAAATTCAATGATCGTTTAGTATTATTAGGAACAAATGGTGCTTTATATACTTATGACAAAGATACAAAAGCTGTTACACTACTTTCTAATGCTAAAGGTTTCTCAAATTTTGGTGTATGTAATTTATTCGTTAATGATGATTACATTTATGTTACTTATAAAAAAGATAGATATAAAGGAATTAAAACATCAATATTTGATTTTGATGGCAATTTCATTAAACAAGAAACAATAGAAGATACAACTAATATTTGTCCAAACACAGATAGTTTCAACACTCAAGGATTAATTGATTATAAGGGTGTAGGAATTATTATTGGAACAAGTTGGGATAACACTTATGGTGGTGGCTATGTATATAGTGTTAAAATGAACTAATGAGGATTAATAAATGAATAAAAAAATAAAATACATAATTAACGGAGCCTGTATAGCGGTAATAGGTGTAGGCCTAATTGTTGGTAACAAAGTCATTAAAAACTTTGAAGCAGAAATTAACACATTCTTAAATCCTGCTATTGTTGATAAGAGCCAAGTTAACGTAAGTGCTGATAATGGTCAAAAACTATCTAAAAGAATTATGGAAGAAGGGGCAACTCTTCTCCATAATGAAAACAATACCTTACCTTTAAATTATTCAACAGATAAAAAAGTAAATGTCTTTGGTTGGAGATCGGTTGACTGGATTTATGGTAGTGAAGGTCAAAATGCATCAGGTGGTGTTGCACCTGAAGAAGATGATATTAAAAAGAATATTGATTTATATCGTGCATTAAATGATTATGGTATTCAATATAATGAAAAATTATATAATATGTATACAAAATATTATGCACCTAGATATCAAAGTGAAAATTTAAGAGGAACACATATTTCCACTCTTACCCCATTAATTGAACCAAAAATTGATGACAAAGAATATTATAGTGATGATTTATTAGAATATTCTAAGAATTATTCTGACGTTGCCTTAGTAGTTATTTCTCGTATGGCTGGTGAAGGTATGGATTGTAGTACAACTAGCCAAACTAAAAAAGGGCCAAAAGCTGCTGGAGATAATACTAGACATTATTTAGAGATATCAACTGAAGAAGAAGCTTTATTAACTTATGTTGGTCAAAATTATAAGAAAGTTGTTGTAATAATTAATGCTGCTAATCCAATTGAATGTGGATTCTTAGAAAAGATTCCAGGAATTGGAGCATGTATGTATGTTGGATTTACTGGTACTAGAGGTGCTAGTGCCCTTCCAGGATTATTATATGGTGATGTTTCTCCTTCAGGAAGAACAGTTGATACATTCGCGTACGATTTCTTTACTAATCCTGCTAATGTTTGGTGTAATGGATTAAGTTTTACTGATTATGGTCGTTCTTATACTGATTATGTCGAAGGAGTTTATGTTGGCTATAAATGGTATGAAACTGCTAATGTAGAAGGAATATGGAATGATGTTAATAATGAATTTGGAACAGGATATGATGGCGTAGTTCAATTCCCATTTGGCTATGGATTATCATATTGTGATTTTGAATGGACAGTAGGAGAAATTAGTGTTGAACCTAATTCATCAATTACTAATAATACAGAAATCACTATTCCTGTTACTGTAAAAAACAATGGCAAATATCCAGCAAGAGATGTAGTAGAGGCATATGTAAACGTACCTTATACTAAAGGTGGAATTGAAAAACCATCTGTCTCATTAGTGGGCTTTACCAAAACAAATGTTTTACAACCAAATGAAACAGAAACAGTTGAGTTAGTTATTGATGCTGATGATTTCACTTCTTATGATTGTTATGACAAGAATAATAATGGACATAAAGGTTATGAATTAGAAACTGGAAAATATGTCATAAATTTAATGACAGACTCTCATAATATTAAACAAGTTAACTATAAAAATGCTTTAGTTGATGGAAAATTCGAATATAAAGTTGATGAAACAATTAAGATTACTAAAGATAAAATTACTGGCGCAGAAGTTAAAAACTTATTCACAGGTGAAGATGCTGTCGATATGACACCACTTGATGGAAACGAAGGAGACTTTGTTGCTGATATTCCTTGGTTTACTCGTGAAAACTTTATGAAACCAGAAAATTTTAGAGAAAACTATAAAGCACGTGCTTGTACACCATCTGCTAAACAAGCGACATATAGTTCAGAAAGAGCACAAGCATGGGATAATGCTACAGTTGATGAATTTGGTGATGAAATTGATACTACTCCAGTTACTTGGGATGCAAAAAATGGTTTAAAAGTAGCGGAAAATGGTATCATCAATGAATTAGGAGAAAAATTAGGAGCGGACTTTAATGCTCCTGAATGGGACAAATTATTAGATCAATTATCAATTAGTGAAGTAGTAGATCTTATTAATAATTACTATGGTACTAAGAAAATCGATTCAGTAGGAAAACCAATTTTATATGATTTTGACGGACCTTCACAAATTAAAGGATTCGTTGCTGGACCAAGAGGAACAGGTTATCCAACTATGGTTGTTATTGCTTCAACTTGGAATCCTAAATTAGCTTACGAATTTGGTAAATCTTATGGTGATGATATGAAGTCTGTCGGTGTACATGGTGTATGGGGATGGGCAATTGACTCTCATCGTTCATCATTCTTTGGAAGAAACCACGAATCACCTTCAGAAGATCCTCAATTAGCGGGTACAATCATTAAAAATGCCGTTAAAGGATTAAGCACAAGAGGTAGATATTGTTTCTTAAAACACTTTGCTTTATATGGTAATGTTGGTGATAGTATTTGGCTAAGTGAACAAGCATTCCGCGAAGTATATTTAAAACCATTTAGAGATGCCTTCGTTGAAGGTGGAGCACTTGGCGCAATGACTACTTATCGTGGGATTGGTGCAGAACACTCAGAAACTACAACTGCTTTATTAACAGGTGTATTAAGAAAAGAATGGGCTTTTAAAGGCGCAATTACAACTGACTATATCGGAACACAAATGTATTGTGATTCAATCTTACGTGCTGGTGGAAACTTAGGTATGGGTTGTAGATTAGGCTCATTATCAAATACTAAATACGATAAAACATCATCAGTAAGATTACAACGTCGTTTACGTGAATCTGCACATGAAACACTTTATATGTGGTTACATGCTGACTATTATGAAAAAGAATACTTAAAGAATCCAGATCAAAATGATAGTTATATTTCATCATTTAGTATTTCTTCATGGTGTTGGTGGAAACCATTAGTAACTTGCTTTGATATCGTTGCAGTAACCGGACTTGTCTTCTGGGCTTCAATGCTTGTTATTGATGGACTAATGAAAGATGATAAGAAAAGAGTTAATGAGGAGGCAAAATAATGAAAAACTTCTTTAAAACTAAAAAAGGTGTAAAAACCTCCGTTGGTATTGTCGCTGCTTTAGTGGCAGTTGTATCAACAATCTCCATTATGGTTCCTTCTTATGTTGCTTATAAAAAGTATTATGATGCCGCAATTGCGGAAAGAGAACATCAAAAATACTTAAACAGTCTACCTTTAGAATTTTTAGGCATTAGCGCTGAATTATCTGAAGGAAAAGAATATTATACCGATGGCAAAGCTCATCCAGAAAATGAAGATTTTACAGTTACTGCTCATTTTACTGAAAAAGGTAAAGATTTTGATAAAATTCTTCGTACTGATGACTTTGTTATTACTACACCAGAAGATTTTGCTTCTAATGGTGGTAAAATTCTTGTTTCATATACTTATACTCCAGAAAAAGCTAAAGAAGATGATCCTGAACCAGAACCAATTACTAAAACTGATGAAATTGAAATCAGTTTAACTAAAGTAATTGTAAAATCATTAGAAATAACACAATTACCATATCGTGTCTATTATTCTGATGATATGGAATTTGATCCAACTGGAATTAAGGTTAAAGCAATATTTAATAATGGCCATACAGTTGAATTAAATGATAAAGATATTACGGTTAATACAAAAGGTAAATTATCTTCTTCATTAGAAGCTGCAGAAATTTCTTACACTTGTGAAGAAGTTACTGTAACAACTGATGTCCCAATCAAAGTTGATACAAAGGCTAGTTATGTTGATGGAGATATCTTATCAATATCAACTGAAGATGAAGTTTTTGTTAATGATGGTGATGTATTAAGCGATGTTAACTTAAATATTCGCGCTAATTACGAAAATGGCAATAAATTATTGTTAGCTAGAGATCAATATGTAATAGAAGGTAATATGGATAAAGCGTCTTTTGCTAGCAACTGTGTATTAAATATATCTTTAAAAAAGAATAAAGATGTATCATGCAAAGTTGTTGCTACTGTTAAACATGTTATTGAAATGGAAAATTCTGCTTTAGTTGGTGGAACTAAGAAAACAGTAACCGATAATAACAAAGATATCCAAATAGTAGAAGGATTTGAAAACGGAAATAGCATTTCATTCACAATTAATAGTACTAATAATGTTAAAGGTGATTTATCAATGCGTTTGAGTAATTTATCTAATACAGGTATTACACTAGATAATATTATGACATTGAAAATCAATGGCAGATATAATCCAATTATTTCTTCTATTTCTGGTAGTGAAACTTATAATTTTGAAAAGTTAACTTTAACTAATGCTTTATTAAAAACTGGAGAGAACAAAATTGAAATTACTTTCAAGAATATGAAAGACATCAATGTTGCTATTGATAGCGTTTCATTCCAAACCAAGTATGATGGTGTTTTATACGCTAATATGGATCAATACCTTGAAAGATCACTTTCTTCAGGTAATGCTATGGATTTAACAGTATCAGCAGTAGGTAACTGGGATGGCACGGGTGGTGCTTATGGTCATGGCTTATGTAGTGATGGAACATATTTATATTCTCCACATACTGGTTATTCAGAGTCAACAAGAAAAATTACAGTTAATAAATATGATCCTGTAACTGGTAAGATATTAAAATCAAGTCCCGCAACAGAACAAGGCGCTCTTGAGTCCACTGCAGGTATTACTTATTATGATGGAAAAATTATTGTTTACTTTGCTGATGGAAGAAGTATGGCTATTGATGCTTCTCTTAGTGGAACTTGGAGTGAATATAATTTTGGCTTTAAAGGCTTAGAAAAAGCAGTTTTAAGAGATGTATACTATAATTCAGCTAAAAAACAATTTGCGGTTTTATCAGATCAATCAGTATATATTTATAAAAATAATCGTACATCGAAAACTATGTTTGGCCTTATGAATGAAAATGGTGGAAGCATTAAAAGAATTACAGCCACACCTGATTATATTTATGCTGTATTCTCTAAAGATGGAGCATATCAACCAATTGTCCATATGTATGACTGGGATGGTAATTTTAAAGGAAGATTTGTTGTTCCAAATAATAATGATGTAATGGGAAATGTTGTAACCAATTTAAAGAGTACTAATGTTCAAGGCTTAGTGATGTTTAATGACTCATTATACTTTACCACATTAAAGTTTGGTACTGCTAATGGAGGAGACTCTACATTAATTATTAAAGCAGATTATCCACATTTATCAGATAAGTTAGAATTTGACTTTACAGTTGGCGAATACATTGATTATTGCAATGAAAAATCTCTTACTCCAACTTTAAGTAATGAATCATTAGGCGCATTGAATGATGTAGCTAATGGCTACGCTATGGGCGGATGCTCTGATGGTAAATACATTTATGCCGCGGTTAATGTTGGAGGTAACCAAGTAACTCGAATTCATAAATATGATTTAACTAGTGGTAAGTTAGTGGCAGCAAGTAAAAATTTGACTGTTGCGAATACTGATGGCGATAATTCAAGATTATTTATTAAAGATGGAATTATCTATTGCATTGGTAAAGATAATGAAGGCAACGCTGGAAAATTATTTGAATTAGCATTAGATCAATTTGAAGGTAACCCAGCTTTTAAAGAAAGTACATTATCGTTCAGTTCATTAGGTGCTTTAAAGAGTGCTTACTATAATCAAAACTTTAAAAAGTTTGCTTTAATGGTTGATGGTAAGTTAGTTATCACTGATGAAAAACAAAATGCGTTATGTGAAGGAAAAATATTATCTTATCCGGGTTTTGGAGCATCTTCTTTAACAGCCGATGATAAATACATTTATGTAAGTTATGTTACAAACAATAGATCAGATTTACCAATGGATGTGTTTGACTGGGAAGGTAATAAAATTAAAACAGTGTTAGTACCGGGCTTTGGTTTAGGAACCAATACTTCAGGAAAGAATGTTAACTTCAATGTTCAATGTTTATTTATCCATAATGATAAATTATATGCTTCAATCTGTAGCTGGGATTCTGGCTATAGCAAATATAATTTATTTAAAATTAATTTTGATAAGTCAGCATTAGAATAATATTTAAACACCTATTATGAATGGATTCATGGTAGGTGTTTTTATACGAATTTGATTGTGTTTTATAACATTTAAAACTAAAATATAAGTGTTAATAAGAGGAGATTATTTTGTATGGAAAAATTTAAAGAAATTAGAGTAATGGATAATTTTTATCAATCTTCAGCATTCTTTCCAATGCCATTAACACTTATTGGTACATTGGACGAAAAAGGAGAAAAAACGAGTTTCGGAGCATATTCATTAATTTTTCCTTATTATATTGCTGGAAAAGATTATTATGCAATGATACTAGAATGTCGTAATAGTTCTAATACATGTAAAGGATTATTAAGGCATGGGAAATGTACTATTAATTTTTTGCCTTATACTAAAAAAATATTCGCGCATCATGTCGATATGGGCTTTCCTGGTGATACGCCAGAAGAAAAAGCCAAGAATTTAAAGTTTCACCCAACTGATTCTTTATCAAAAGAATTAGATCCAAGTGGTAAATATCCAAAGATATTAGAAGAAGCAGTGCAAGTTATGGAGTGTACTTGGGTTAAAGAATTAGATGATGCCCAAAATGATAAAGTCGAAGATGAATATAATGGACCTTATCATAATTTTAATGGAATCACATCTAAATATGGTGCACATTTCATCTTAAAAATCGATCACATTATTCTTAAAGATAAATATCAACAAGCTTTAATTAATGGCGTTAATAGAAAAAATTTCTGTCCTTTACCAACTAACTGGGGATATCGTGATTCGAAAAATTTCTGGTGTTCAAATTATCATAAACCAGATGCGGTTGGTATTCCTAATCGAGAAGTAGATTTAACTTCTTTACAATATGCCGCAAAAAGACTTAATACTGATGTAACATTTACTGATGATGCTTTAAAAATGTTAGTAAAAGTGCCACGACCTTTCTTAAAATTAGTTTTACAAGGATGCGTAGATTGGGCGAATAAGAATAATTGTAAAGTCATTACTGCAAAAGAAATGACAATTATCAACGATAAACGTTCCAAAGATAAAAGAAAATAATTGTTAAAAAATGGTATGTATTTTTCTTTGCTTTTTAAGAAAACATACCATTTTTGCTATGATTTTTTGTCAATAATAATTTACTAACAAAAATTGGTTATTTTTTTTAATACACTCTATGTTATTATCCAACAACAAGGAGTGATATTATGAAAAAGAAAACATTATTATTTATGACTTTATTATTAACAGGTTGTAACACGAATAAGACAGATGCTAATAACGGTAATAGTAATAAAACTAGTGATGTTACGCCATCTATTACCACTTCGTCTTCAACTAGTAATGAGTCAAATTCGCTTAGTAGCGCTAGTACAATTACTACAGTTAGTAAAACTAGCGAAAGCAAATTTGACCGCAAAATCCGCATTTATTTAAATCCATCTGTACAAACAAGAAATCTTTATGTGAACAATTTAGGAACAGAAGCAGAACATATGAATAATATTGCGCGCTTCTTATATAATGAATTGCTTGCGTATCAATTTTTAGATGTTAAAGCTAACTTAAAATATTTATCGTTAACTGACTCAGTTAATGAAAGTAATACCTTTAATCCAGATATTCATTTTGCTTTGCATTCTAATGCCGGTGGTGGAAGCGGTAGTGAAATCTTTACTATCTCCTCTTATGAATTTAGCAACACAATTTATAATGGTTTTATGTCACTAGGTAATTTTAAAAGACGTGGTGTTAAAGATGGATCAAAACTATATGAAATAAAAAATTCTAAAGCAAAAGATAAAGCATTAATGGAAATTTTATTTCATGATAATGTAGAAGAAGCAAAATTTATTGCAAACAATGAAAAACTAATTGCACATCAATTCGCTTTATCAATGATTGAATATGTTTATACCAAATATAGTAAAAAATAGTTAAAATTCACATATAGTAGCAAAAATCTTGTTTTTTTGTTCAATAATCGCTATTATTACTATAGTAATAATTTTTAAGTGATAGCTTAAAGATATTGCTTAAAGGAGCTGTTTCTTTGATGATTTGTAAAATAGCAAATGAGTTGATTAATTTTAAACTGCTTAACCATTCAATATTATTGAATTCATTAAAAAAATATGAAGTATCTAATCGCGAATATGATTTTAGTATGATTGTTAATGAAGTTAAAAATATTGATATTTATGGTCAATTAGCTAAAAAGACAAAATTTTATGATGTCTTTTCATATAATGATAAAACTATTCAATATCAAAAGAATGATAAAACTGGCGTTTATTATGCAAGTATTATTTATGATATGAAAGAAACAATCATTAATATATTAAAAGATGACATTAATGTTATGGCTAATCAAGAATACTTATTAACACAATATGTATTTCCGTGGTTCATTATGAAAAAACACCAAGCAATTTGGATGCATGGCTCGTCAATTTGTTATGACAACAAAGCAATATTATTTAGTGCTGCATCGGGTGTTGGGAAGTCAACACATACAAGACTTTGGAAACAATATGTTCCTGGAGTGGAATATATAAATGATGATAAAAATATTATTATTTTTGAAAATAACGAAATGACATTATATGGAAATCCATGGAGTGGAAAGCATCAAATAGATAACAATATCAAAGCTCCGCTTGCGGCAATAGTATTTTTACATCAAAGCAAAAATAATGAGATTTCTAAAATTTCAAAAAAAGAAGCATTCTTTAAAATTTTAAAACAAGTTATCCAACCATTCGATAAAGAATCTAGTAATGAATGGAACAATATGACTGATGAATTATTAAAGATTCCTACTTATGAATTAGGATGTAATATATCCAGTGAAGCTGTAATGCTTGTAAAGAATACCTTGGAGGATTTTAACAATGAAAATAAGTGATAAGTTTATCTTAAAAACAATTGATGATGAAAGTATGCTAGTTCCAGTAAATCATGATTATATGAGTGTTCAAAAGATTATTAATCTTAATGAAACTAGTTTAGCTATTTATCAAATGGTTAAAGAAGGATTAGACAAAGAACAAATCGTTAACAAAATGCTTGAAACTTATGATGTTAGCGAAGATGTTTTAGAATTAGATGTTACAAGAATTTTAAAACAATTTATTGAACTAGGTGTAATTGATGAATAGTATCTCACAAATTGTTGAGGTTATGAATGTGGCATTTGAAAAAGATCTAAAATTTGAAATGCCCGTAAATGGAACATCAATGCTTCCTTTTATCCATGCCGGCGATTTGGTTACTTTAGAGAAAATCACAAATTGTAAAATAAAAAAGAAAGATGTTTTATTTTATAAAAGAGATAACGGACAATATGTTTTACATCGCGTATATAAAATAAAAAATAATCATTTATTTATGCTTGGTGATAATCAATTAAATGTTGAAAAAAATGTTAGAAATGATCAAGTTATTGCCAAAATGATTTCATATAAAACAAAAAACAAATCAATTTCAGTTACTAGTTTTAATTATCGTTTTAAAGTAAACTTATGGAATGTTTATTTTATTAGATTCATAGTTTTGAAAGTGAAGTGGTTATTATTAAAACTAAAGAGAAAATAGCATTAACATTTTTATGTATATTAAATGTTTTGCTTTCTGCTTGTTTAATAGTAGTTACTTTTTTAACTAAGGATTTAATTAATGTTGCTTTAACACATGATCAAAACAAATGGAATACTTTACTTTTTTACGCTATTTGTTTAATTGGTGTGGTGGTTATTCAAATAACTTTTAAAATTATTTATAACTTTATCCTTAATAAAGCATCTATAAATTATGAATTAGAATTAAAAGAAAAAATATATCAAAGTTATTTGTCAAAAGATATTTCTCAAATTCGTTTTATTCATTCGGGAGAAATGTCAAATGTTTATATTAATGATGTTAAAAATGTAACAGATGGTTATTTTAGTGTTATTCCTGCCACAATTTTAAATATTTCAAAGTTTTTATTTGCTTTTATTGCTTTAATTATTATTGATTGGAGATTTTTACTTGTTGCTTTAGTAATTGGCTTATTAGCGTTTTGTTATTCAAGATTTTATGGAAGAAAAGTAAAAAAACTTCAAAAAGATTCATTGGCTAAAGATGGCAAGTTGATTTCTTATATGCAAGAATCTACAGAAAACATTAAACTCATTAAAGCAATGAATGCTGAAGAAAGCGCCACTGAATTATTAAATAAACGTAGCAAAGAAAACTTTGAGGCTAAATATCGTTATCATAATTTTGCTATTATTGGTTCTGCTGGTTTATTATCTGTTCTTAATTTTACTTATATTGTTGCTTTAATCTATGGAGCAATTATGTTATTTAAGTATCCAGATGCATTTTCGTATGGTACTTTAGTTTCATTGCTTCAATTAGTAAATTATTTTGAAACACCATTTACCTCTTTATCACGAGTTTTAAATAAATATTATGCTTTTAAAGTTAGTGATAAACGTATTAAAGAAATATTTGCCTTAAAGGAAGAAGAACAAAATTTATTGGAAATTGATTTTAAGCAAATTGTTTTTGATAATGTTAGTTTTGATTATGATAAGCAAGTTATTAAGAATTTATCATTTGTTGTGAATAAAAACGATTTAGTGGCTATTAAAGGAAGATCGGGTATTGGTAAGTCAACAATAATTAATCTCCTTTTAGGATTTATTAAACCAAAAGAAGGATCAATTTATATTATTGATAATGATAACAACAAAATAAGTGTTGGCGCTAATACACGTAATTTATTTTCTTATGTTCCACAAGAAGTCATAATGTTTAGCGGTTCAATTAGAGAAAATATTTCTTTGTTTGTTAAAAATAAAACAGAAGAAGAAATTAATGAAGCGCTAAAATTAAGCTGTATTTATGATGAAATTATGGCAATGCCTAAAAAATTAGATAATGTTTTAACCGAACGTGGTCAAGGCTTATCATTAGGACAAATTCAAAGAATATTAATTGCTATTGCTATTTTAAAAAATAATGATGTTTTATTATTAGATGAATTTACTTCCGCATTAGATAAAGAAGTAGAAACAAAAATAGTTAGTAATTTATTAAAACTTCATAAAACAATAATTATGATTTCGCATCGTAATTTAGAAATTCAAGAATGCAAAGAAATAAAGTTGGAGGAGATAGAAAATGATTAGTAATGAACAAACTAAAGAAATACTTAACGCTATGGTAAATAAAAAAGTTCTTGCTGTTCCAGAAAACATTAAAGATGTAGTCCAAGTATTTAAAGATCAGACCCTTGTTCACCAACTATATAGTGTTTATAAAGATCAACGATTAAAAAAATATTATTTAAGTGCAACGATTGTCTATGAAAATCAAAATCATATGATTGATGAGATAAGAAGAATTTTTAATGAGAATAAAATAGATTTTATCTTATTAAAAGGTAGTGTCATTAGAAAAATATATCCTAAGCACTTTTTGCGTTTACAAGGTGATGTTGATGTTTTAGTTCGTGAAAAAGATATTGATTTAGCTACAAAAGTATTAGTAAATGAAGGATATCAACAAGGTCATGCATGGCTACATCACATTGAATTTCAAAAAAACAATATGATTATGGAATTGCATCATCATTTATTTAAAGATCCAAAACAATGGAATGGTTATTTCGTTTCACCTTGGGAACATGCTTTAAAAGTAGAAGAACATGAATATAAATTTGATGATAATTATTTTGTAATGTACGAAATTGCTCATCTTGCTAAACATTTTAAAGGTGATGGCGCTGGTATTCGTCCTTTTATTGATTTTTACTATATGTTTAATGATGATAAAGTCGATTTTGAAAATATAAAGAAGGAAGCTAATAAAATAGGTCTAGAAAACTTTTTAAATTCTATTTATAATGTAATTGGATATTTCTTTGGATTTGATAAA
>CALBGF010000139.1 GCA_937893635.1 uncultured Mollicutes bacterium
CAACAATTTTCCGCTTAGCAATTTCTGCCGCCTGCTTATTCGTGCCTGCAGTAATAGTCGTATTGTGTCTTGGAACGAACATACAAGTGAGATAACGGTCTAAATCGGCTAAGAACGATTTAGAAGTACCACGAGAAAACGTCATAAAAGAATTAACACCACGCGACATACATCTCATAATAATACGTTGGAAAAAGAAAAGCCTAAAATGAGATTCCTTCGGAGTTATCATATCAACAAAATAATCAGGGTAACATAATCAATAATTCCAAATACGTTCCCAACCTTCACGATGCTCGTCAATTAAAGCTTTAGTTAAAAACCCAGTGTTGTCTTGTTCATCGCTATCCATAAAATCAATATACTCTTGTATTTCTGGATCTAAATCAAGTTCATCATCATTATTTAATAACATATTATGATTTATCTCCCTTTATCGGCATTGTAGTTAATTCAGCAGTTTCTTTATGGCTAACTTTAATAGGTTGCTGTAAAAGTTTATCATTGATGCTCTCCGAAGAAAAGTCTAAATCTTGAACGTCAGAATCTGCCTCTGTTTCTACTTCTGCAGTTTGGTCTGGGGTAAAATTCATCAAATCTTGCAAGCTAACATCTGAAGTAGCTTGTTTAGTCTTTTGGTCTTCCAAAGACTCTTGTTGCTTCTTAATAAGGCTCTCCAAAAGCGGCTGAATTGAAGTAGATTCAAGAATAGTTTTACGAAGTGACTGCTGGATATCATTAATCGCCTGGTCAACTTCATCACGACTTACAGAAACATCATATGAAGGCACAAAACCAGTTTTTTCAAGATAATCACCAACCTCTGCAACGGTTGTAATATCGGAAGTTTTTGTTTCCGCAATCATATTCTCAAGGTCTGCCTGCTTAGCAAAAGTACCCCAAGCAGAAGAATAATCACGAATACCCTTACTATCACCTGCTTTAATACAATCATCCAGTTGCAATTGAAGCTTACAAAGCGTTTTAACTGCTTCTTTTTGCATAGGATTAGTAATATTATTGGCTTTTAAAGTACGAGTATAAATAGAATCTAAACGGATTAAATCTTGAAAACTATACTGATCGCCCCATTTTAGTTGGCCTCGAATTGTATAAGACTCTTTAATGGGCTTTAATTTTTGTAAAATTTCAGTAAAGGAACGGCATTTTTCTCATTCTTTATTAGCCTTACTCCACAAATCTTGAGTTGAAGAATGATAATATAAATTAGGTTGCAAAGTTGTATCTTCAAGAATTGCCTTAGTATATTGTTTAAATACATTATCACCAAATTGCTGAGACAAAGTAATCCACAATTCTGGATTAAAAACAAGATTAAAAGTGCGGCAGAAAAAATCTGCATGAGATAAATTCCTATAATTTAATTTGGATTTAATACATTCAAAGCATACATGAGCAAAGATAAGAGGGTTATTAGAGATCATAATTTCGACTCCGCTATGCCCACAAGATTCGCATTTACCTATTGGAAATTTTACTTCGTTATTAGTATTTGTTGTCATAATAATTTATTTCCTTTCTTCTACATTAGATTATAACCATATTTTTAATAAAAATCCATTTTAGTTAAAGTTGACTTTTACACAGTTCTCATTGATAATAATAAGGATGAATTAAAAATAATTGTTGATGGAGGCAATATACATATGATTACACATCAAATAATTTCGGCGCAAGATAGTCCTCGCTTAGATGAGAATGGTACTCTCTGTTGGTATGAAGGAGATGCCTTTCAAATTACATGGACATCAACATTAAATGAAGAACTAGGTTTAGGAGATACCAAAGAAGATCACAACTATTTTGACCCTACAGACCATTTATTGTTCCAATTCTTCAGCGAAGATAACACTTCAAAGCCAGTAGCAAAATTTGACTTTACTAATATTGAAGATAATACAGTATTATTAAATTTTACACCCACCATTAGTAAAAAAATGCCCGCAGGAAATTATACTTATTGTATCAAAAAAATTACTTACTCTGAAGATGGTTCAGTAGATAGTATTACTACAATTGGTGCTAAAGGACGTGTGAAGGTGGAAGAATGTCATTAAAAATTAATAATGTTATCATAAGTAGCAATGCCGCTACTGCTGCCAATGAAGAATCTTCTCTCTATGATAGAGGACCTGAAACTTCTAATTCCACTGCGCGCCATTGAGGTGGAGGAGTCGCGGTTTATCCAAAAAATATTCCTGTAGATTTAGAACTAAACGAAGAATCACAAAATCCCATTGCGAACTGCGCAGTTGCCACCGCTTTAAAAAGCTCTTTTGCCGCAACAAAATCAAATATTGCAGTTAAAGAATTTTATACTGGTAATTGAGGAATAACAGACCCAGATTCTCAGAACTTAGAGTTTACTAATATAATAAGTTATCGTAATTTCTGGCAATGGAATAGTAATTCTGACGAAGGCACAATTAATCCTTTTAAAGAAAAAGAATCCACTAGTGAAGATTGAATTAATTTTTTAGAAAAAAATATACAAAACATTTTAGGAATACAAGTGCTTGTTGATAATTCGATAGCAAAGAATATATCTCTTCCATGCACCTCTTTTAACTGTTCTTTACTCAAAGTATCTGGTATTTGGATAATTTTTTGTTCTTCACCCTATACCGACATTTTCCTTAATACACTATCTCCTAATTCAACTTTTGCTTGGACTCCAGGCATAAAAATGTTATATTCGCCAGATTTTATTACACAAAATTCTCAACCAAACGAAGCCGCGCAACAAAGCATTGATAGCTTTAAAAACTCAACTTTTTATAATAACCTCTATGCTAAAATTATTATCCATTATGTTCAATCCTCAACAGGGGATCAAGCGGAGGATATTACCAATGAAAAATAATGATATAATTTATTCTATGATTTCTTCCTTTGTAAAAATGGTCAAAGAAGATAAGATTTCACCGCAACAAATGGAAGTAATTTATCTCCAATTTAAACGACATGAATTGTCACCGCAAGAAAAAGAATGAGCTAAAACTATTATTCCACGTATTAAAGAAGATAAACTTACTATTGACATGCTTTATTCTAAAGCCCTTAATTGAAAACAAGGTAAATAATAAATTTTATTAGGAGAAGAATTGATTTTCTTCTCCTTTTATTTTATAATTTTATATGGAGGCTTGGAGGTTATATGACAAAAGTACTTTCAAGCAGAACTGCCACTTATGACAATACGGGCTATGTTTCTACGTCGACCACTCCTTCTTGAAACAATTCTATTAAGACGCCTTCTCACGCAGTCGATAAAGTGTTGGACGAAAATTCAAAAAACGCTATTGCTAATTTCGTGGTTACTGCAAAATTTAAAGAGCAAGATGAAAAAATCACTCAATTACAAGAGAATCAAACTCAAGAATCCGAAACTTTAAACCAAATCGTTGAGTATCTAGAAAATTTAGGGAAATTAGCCTCCAAAGATAAAGTCTCATTAGATGACCTCGACGACTCCCTTAAACAGTATCTTGATAAGAATTCTCTTATTCGCACTGTAGACGATACGGTATTTACAGTTGATGATAATCACAAATTATCATTAAAAAAGATTCCAGTTGACTATTTAAAAGATGGGCTAACAACATTAGTCCTTGACGGAGAAAGCTCCGTTGACAATTAATTAAAGAGGTAAATTAATTATGGCAGATGAAAAGAAAGTTACTACG
>CALBGF010000140.1 GCA_937893635.1 uncultured Mollicutes bacterium
TCTATTATGCGAAGTACGATTACTAAGAAAATAAGGTGCTTTTTTTGTAAAACTTTGTCAGTACTCATCAAATCAACTACTTCTAATAGATTTTATCTAAGTATAAGCACTTAAATTATTGCTGCTTAATTTTGTTATATCAATAATTAATTAATCTTTACCAACAATTCTTAATTAACAATTTCTAGGGCTTAATAGAGAACCAACATATTTAAGAAATTAATTTAACTACTACTATTTTTTGGTTATAAAACCATTTACTAATACAAAACAAAAAAGCCACTACTACTTAGTAATGACTTAATATTATATTAGCTTATAAACTACTTGTTTAAATAATAACTCATACATGCGTTTGTTAACTTATCATTGATGTTTGCGTTTTTGCTTAGTAAGTATTCTCTATTTGCTTCTAGTACTTTTATAAATCCAGTCTCGTAGTTTTCAATGCATCTTTTAATAAGCATAGATGAATCAAATCCTCTTGTAGGTTCAATCTTATCAGATGCGTAAACCACTTTAGCAATACTTCCCATATTAGAGTTACCAGTACAATGATATTTAATCGCTTCTACTATTTTGATATTAGAAACACCAAATTCTTTTTTTGCTAAATAAGAGCCAACAAACTGATGATATGCATAATGTGGTAAATCCATATATTCTTTAAAATAAGTTTGCATTATTTTTAAAGACTCTTCTTCTTTTATATCTTTGCCGATATCATGAAGTAAAGCTGCTTTAAACACATTGAGTTTGTTTAATTTGTTTGATTTGGCTATTTCTAGGGCTAGTAGAGCGACTTCTACAGAATGGTCATATCGATGAACGCTTAGAAAGCTTTGAGCCTTAGAAGCGTAATATAAGCGATTATCCAGCATATATCTTAAAACATTTTTATTTACTTCTATAGATTTAAATTCTCTTACCATCGTTGAAGATATATTGTAATATGGTCCTTCTACTATTTGGATATGATACTTAATAATATTTTCTTCATTAAGTTTTTGGTTATCTTTACGATTATAAGCTACTAAATGAGCAAGACTAGCAAGTTCATCAATTTTATACCAATCATGTAACTTATTAACTTGATCATAACCAATAAGAAAGAATATTTCATCATTAGGAAACTTATTCTTAAAATACTTAACTGTATCAATAGAATAATTAATTTCTTTATTAGAATCTAATTCATAAATATCAATATCAAAGCCTTTAATACCTTCAATAGCGAGTTTTAGCATATTTAAACGATCTTTAGAACTCACATTAGGTGTTTTCCATCGAGGCGAGGCCGCAAGTTCAAAATAGACCTTATCTATTTGTAGGTTCTTCTTAACTTTGTTAGCCACTTTAATATGACCATTATGAATAGGATCAAAACTTCCGCCAAAAATTAATATACGACTCATTTTATTTACCTAATTCAATAATTGTTTTATTAGGGTTCTTACGATATAAGACAATCATATGTCCAATGATTTGTACTACTTCTGCTTTTAAGGCACCCGCTAGATCTAAAGCAAGTTCACGAATTGGACTAACAACAGTATTTAAAACACTGATTTTAACTAGTTCACGAGCGGTTAAAGCCTTGTCTAACATATCAATAGTGTTATCGCTAATTTCATTCTTTCCGATTTGATATAAAGCATTTTCAGTCATAGCAATTGATTTTAATTGTCTTTTTTGTTTTTGTGTTAACATAATTTTACTCTCACTTCTTTAAAATTTGGCATCACGATGTGATACATCGATGATTTTAGGAGCATAAACTTTAATTTTTTGTTTATTTCCTTTATATGATATCCAGCATAAGCCAGATATAATAATATCTTGTTTTGTTTCATTAGTTTCGTTAATGGTTCTTGCAACTAATTTATCGCTTATCTCACTTATTGGTTTAATCTTCTTCTTTTCAATAAGTGATTTTTCTAAATCGCTTACTTTATCAATACGTCCGCGATGAATATCAATTCCGTTCGCGCAATAAATAGTGAATCCAGTACGTGGACCATCTACTAGTTCAACACGTGCTAAATTACCAATCATAAACATATTTCCTTTATTCATTTGGAAAGTAATTGGTTTAATTTCTTTAGTTGGAGTAATTAATTTAATAATATCTTTTTCAACAATAGAAATCATTGAATGTGATACATCAATACCCGGAGTATCAAAAATTGTCTCACGTGTACCAATAGGAATAGAAATTACTCTACTAGTTGTACCCGGATAACAAGATGTAGTAATTGGACGATTAGTAACGTTAATATAGTTCTTAATAAACTTATTAATAAATGTTGATTTTCCTGATGATGAAGCACCAATTACATATATGTCTTTATCATAAGCGTATTTATTAAAGGCATTACGAACTTGGTCAATATTATAGTTTTTTCTTGCCGACATAATAATGACTTCTTTAGCAATTAAGCCTGCTTCTTTTGCTCTTTTATAAATATAATTACAAATGTCATCATCTTTAAACGATTTTGGTAAGACATCGCGCTTATTAGCAAGTAAAATAACTGTCGAACCCTTAATCGCCGCATTAACAGAATCATTAAAAGTTGCTTCTAAATTAAATAAGTCAACAACATAAGCAAATACCGCTTTTTTCCTTTTTGCATCATAAAGAATCTTAGTTAATGTATCAGATGGCATAAAATCAGTATTGTCTTCACTATAATGTTGCATTCTAAAACAACGACGGCATAAATTCATCGTATTACGTTTATACACTTCTTCTGGTATATAACCAGGTTTACGTGGATTATCAAACTGTAATACTTCGCCACATCCTTCACAAATACGAACATTTTTTTCTTGTTTAGTTACCATATTAAATTACCTCCCAACTTTTCAATAATTTATGTTTTTTCAAATGACGACGAATTGGTCGATCAATCAAACGATTAAAATGTGTTGTCCACTGGTCTTCTCTTACAATTGGATCACATAATAAACAAAATATCTTTGCTTTCTTTGCCATTCTTACATCAGTTACTAATTGATCACCAACAACAATCGTTTCATTTTTAGAAATATTGTTTTCATTCATAAACTTTAAAAGTCGCTTAGTAAATGGCTTACGGGTTGAAAACAAATAACGCACTCCTAATTTACTAGCGTAAGGATTAACACGTCTTTCTTTGTTATTAGAAATAATAATCATTTCAATATTATGAGTTGCTAACGCTTCTTTTAACATGATTACACGTGTTGAAGGAGAGCTTGCTTTATAACTATCAAGAGTGTTATCTAAATCAACTAGAATAGTTTTAAAGTTATGCTTGATAAAAAAGTTGATATCAACATCAAATATACTTTTAGCATAAGCATCAGGGATATACTTTTCAAACATAATATCACGCTCCTTTTTATTATTTTAGTTTAAATAAACTAATAATGAAAGATATAAGATAGTAAATTTAACAAATTTGATAAAAAAATTACCACTTTATAAATCATAAAGCAATTTTTTAAGCATAAGTTTAAATAGGTGAAAAAATGAATTTCTTATTTGATTTATTATTTAATTTTAAGTTTTTAGTTGGTTTTATTAATAATGGCGTATTTAAAGAAAAATTAAGTGATGAAGAAGAGAATATTTGTATTAATCAATTATTCAACAAAGATACTCATGAAGAAGCAAGAATTAAGCTAATTGAACATAATCTACGTCTCGTTGCGCACATTGCTAAAAAGTATGATAACACCGATGAATCTAATGAAGATTTAATTTCAATTGGCACTATCGGACTTATTAAAGCTATTGATACTTATTCTTTAGAAAAAAAAGTCAAACTAGCTACCTATGCCGCTAGATGCATTGAAAATGAAATATTAATGGCAATTAGATCAAACAAAAAGTATTCTAAAGATATGTCTATCTATGAAGCAATTGGTACTGATAAGGATGGTAGCGAAATAACCATCATTGAAACTCTTGATGATGGCGATATTTCTATTCCTGAGCAAATTGATAAAACACATAAGCTAAGTTTATTAAAAGAATATTTAAGAGTGTTAGACGAGCGTGAACTTATGATTATTAGTTTAAGGTATGGCTTAAATAACAATGAAGAACTAACCCAAAGAGAAATTGCTAAAAAGTATAAAATATCAAGATCTTACGTTTCAAGAATAGAAAAAAGAGCTTTAACTAAGTTACTAGCGGAATTTAAATTACATAATAAAGATTTTTAGTGCTTTTAATTCCAAAAAAAAATAACGTTAAGAATTGGTCTTAACGCTATTTTTGTTTCTAATTATAAATATAATTAATCTCCTAAATCATCAAAAATAGAAATTTGCTCATAGCCATTAGATGAATCTTTTTCATCTTGTGGTTCTTCTTCTACATGGCTCAATTTCATTTCTGGAAGTTTAGTTTTACCTTTTAAGGCTTTAAACTCATCATCGACATATTCAATATAATCAATATATCCATCGACGATAGTATTTTTATCACTTAATTCATCCATGTTCTTCTTAGCGTATTTATCACTTGGAGTAGGTTTGAAATCAGTAATATTAACATTTAAGATATCACGATTATCAAGTACTAAGTTAATATTGACACTATCAAGGCCTTTAACAATCTTCTTAGCATATACTAAGTTTTGCGGATCTGACTTGAAACATTTGAAAGAATTTTGTAATTTTCCTAAACGTGCAGTTAAAGTCAAATATGAAGAATCAAATATTCTTTCGGTGCCGTGATCAGTAAATAAAATGAATTTAGCTTTTTCTTCTGGCATCATCGCATACATTCTAACGACTTGATCGCCGTTTCTTAATGACATTGCCTTAACACCACTTGTTCTAATTCCTGTTGGAACAATCTCATTTTCATTATAAAATGAAACATTACCTTGGCTAGAGAAAATGGCAATATCACTATTTCCTGATAAGATAACTGCATCAACGACTTCATCATCTCTTAATAAACGCATACAACCTAATGGACGTGCGTATCTAGTTGTTTCAAATTCATTAAGCATAGTCTTTTTAATTTGACCTAAACGAGAAATAAGACCTACACTTAAGTCATCACGGAACTTAGATACCGCAATAACACGAATAATCTTTTCATCGCTACCTAATTTAACAATGCTGGAAATATGTTTACCTTCATCTTTCCATTTGGTTTCTGGAATTTCATGAACTGGGACAAAACAATAATTACCTTTATTTGTGAAGCATAATAAATAATCAAGCGTACTTAATACACGATATCCCATCAACACATCACCATTTTTAATACCTGGTAAGGCACCATCACTAGACTTTTGTGATTTTAAGGAAGAACGCTTAATATAGCCATCTTTAGTAACAACAACATAGCAATCTTCTTTAGCAATTAAATCACGCTTATTAATAGTGATTGTTTCGCCTTTTTCTTCAATAGATGTACGACGGTCATCACCATATTTATCCGCGATAGCTTTTAAATCTTTAATAATGACTTTATGTAGTTTACGTTCATCCGCAAGTATTTCATTTAATTCTTTAATTGAGGCTTCTAATGCATTCTTTTCATTGATAAATGTTGTTATATCTGTATTAGATAATTTATAAAGTTGCAAATTAACGATAGCTTCAGCTTGTGCATCAGAGAATTTAAACTTCTCCATTAAATTATGCTTAGAATCGGCTTTATCTTTAGATGCACGAATAATACGCACTACTTCATCTACAACAGAAATTGCTTTAATTAAGCCCTCTAATATGTGTAAACGATTAGTTTGTTTTTCTAAATCAAATTTAGAACGACGGGTAATAACATCAACTTGGTGAGCAACATAGGCATTAATAAATGATTTTAAATCCAATGTTTTTGGTCTACCATCCACAATGGCGACCATATTCGCGCTATAGGAAGCACGAAGTTTAGTTTTATTTAATAAATAATTTAAGACAATATCAATCTTAGCGTCTTTTCTTAAGTCAATAGCAATTCGAAGTCCTTTACGGTCAGATTCATCACGAACTTCTAATAAGCCATCAACGGCTTTATCATGACATAAACGGTCAATTTCAACAACGATATCCGATTTTAAAATGCCATATGGAATCTCAGTGACAATAATTTGATTGATGTTTTTATCATCGGTAAGAGTTTCTGTTCTTGATACGACTTCAATACGACCTTTACCAGTTTTATAAATGGAAGTAAGTCCTTCTCCTTTATAAACGATACCTCCGGTTGGGAAGTCAGGTCCTTTAATAAATTGCATTAAGTCTTCATTAGTAAAATTTTTATGCGATAAGCCATATATTGTCGCGTCTATTACTTCACGTAAATTGTGAGGTGGAATATCAGTTGCAACTGCAACAGCGATACCTTCACTACCATTTACAAGTAAGTTTGGGAAACGAGCTGGTAAAACAATTGGTTCTAAATTAGTATCATCAAACGTTAATTGCATATCAACTGTTTGTTTATCTAAATCACGAATTAGTTCATTGGCAACTTCTGATAAACGCGCTTCAGTATAACGGTAAGCCGCAGGACTATCACCATCGATAGAGCCATTATTTCCTTGGAAATCAATCAAAGGAAGACGCACTTTCCATTCTTGTGACATTCTTGCTAATGCTGAATAAATAGATGTATCACCATGAGGGTGAAATTTACCCATAACATTACCAACTGCGTGCGCACATTTTCTTGTCGGTTTATTAAATGTATTACCTTCTAGATACATAGAATAAATAATACGACGTTGAACAGGTTTTAAGCCATCACGAACATCAGGGATAGCACGATCTTGAATAACATATTTAGCGTATGTAGCAAAGCGATCACCCATGACAAATTCTAAAGGAGAATCTTGAATGTTTTCGTTAATTACTTCTTGTTCTACTACTTTTTTCTTAGCCATTAACGTCTAACCTCCTTCATAAATTCATCATCGACATTAAAGTCAACATTTTCTTCGACCCATTTCTTACGAACATCAGTATCTTTACCCATTAAGACGCCAACACGATATTCCACTAGTAATGGATCTTCAATATTTACACGAATTAAAGTACGAGTTTTAGGATTCATAGTGGTGTCCCAGAGTTGTTCTGCGGACATTTCACCAAGACCTTTATAACGTTGGATTTTATATCCAGCGCCAACTTTTTGTTTAGCTTTATCTAAAGATTCATCATCCCAAGCATATTCCATAACTTTTTGTTTATCTTTGGTCTCTTTGGAAACACCATAAAGAGGTGGAACAGCAATATAAACGTGTCCTGTAGTAATTAAAGGACGCATATAATGATAAAAGAAAGTTAATAATAATGTTTGAATGTGAGCACCATCGGTATCAGCATCGGTCATGATAATAATTTTATCATAATGAATATCACTAATATCAAAGCCTTGGCCATATCCAGCACCAATAGTATTAATTAAAGTAGCAAATTCTTCATTTTTAAGCATTTTATCCATTGCAACTGTATCAGTATTTAATGGTTTACCTCTAAGAGGTAAAACACCTTGATGCATACGATCACGACCAGATTTAGCCGTACCGCCAGCGGAATCACCCTCAACGATAAATAATTCATTTTTAGAAAAATCTTTTGATTGAGGTGGAGTTAATTTACCAGATAAAATAACTTCATTTTTTAATTTTTTATTAGTGTTACGTGCTTCTTCTTTTGCTTTACGGGAAGCAATACGAGCATTTTGAGCATCAATACATTTTTTAATTAAAGTAACCGCAAATTCTTTATTTTCACTTAAGTAATAAGTAAATTGTGAATATACAAAGTTATTAACTAATTGTAAGGCTTCTGGAGTACCTAATTTTCCTTTTGTTTGTCCTTCAAATTCTAGTTGATCTTCAGGAATTTTTAAAGAAATAATCGCAGTAATACCTTCACGAATATCGCTACCTTCTAATTTGATTTTTCCACGTAATAAATTATTATTCGTAGCATAATCA
Source organism: uncultured Mollicutes bacterium (assembly GCA_937893635.1). The sequence goes on from CALBGF010000140.1 coordinate 7,956, forward strand.
TTTACAGCACGTGTGATACCAGTTCTAAAACCAGTTTCGTGTGTACCTCCATCACGAGTACGAACATTATTAACATAAGAATAAATTCTTTCATCGTAATAACCCGAACAATATTGGAAAGCAATATCCATTTTGATATGTGATGTATTATCTTCAAAATCAATAACTGGAGATAATGGGGTATTATTAGCATTTAAAATGCCAACATATTCTTGTAAGCCATTTTCATAATGGAATTCAACCGATTCACCAGTTCTTTCATCCTTTAAGATAAAATGAACAGTTTTTAATAAAAATGCCGATTCTTGTAAATGGTTATATATAGTATCCCATTTAAAATCCACAGTAGAAAATACAGTGGCATCAGGTTTAAAACGAACTAAAGTACCATGACGATTAGTGCGACCAATTAGTTTTAATGGTTCAACAATCTTACCGCCATTAGCAAATTTTATATAATATTGTTCACCTTTTGTACACACTGTGCATTCTAGCCATTCACTTAATGCATTAGTGACAGATGCACCAACACCATGTAAACCAGCACTTGTTGTATAAGCTTTATCAGAGAACTTACCACCAGCGTGCAATTCAGTAAATACTAATTCAATAGCTCTTTTACCAGTATCTTTATTGATGCCAACTGGAATACCACGACCTTCATCTTGAACACTTAGCGAACCATCTTTATGAATAGTTACAGTTATAAACTTACCAAATCCTGATAATGCTTCATCTACCGCATTATCAACAATCTCCCAAACTAGGTGATGTAAACCCATTGCATTAGTGGAACCAATGTACATAGCAGGACGTTTTCTAACACCTTGAAGACCTTTTAATAACACGATGTCATTTTCATCATATACGTGATTACTTTTGACAGGCATAAAATCAACTCCTTAATAATTAATATTAACTAAATTATTATAGCAAAGTTTTTATTGAATTTGTAACATTTTATTTATAAAATAATA
>CALBGF010000141.1 GCA_937893635.1 uncultured Mollicutes bacterium
AAAAGAAATCAGCTAGATAGTTCAAATTAAATATTATAAAAACACATGGTTTTATGAATAATTCTTACTTTAAATGAGTAAAATTTATACATTATCCATGTGTTTTTATATTAGTTTTTCTTATTAGAAACGCCTTGATAAAACTCGGCATATATAAATGATGATGTATTTAAGACAAGCATAATTTTTTTCTTTAAAATTATTTCTTGCTGTGCTAAATGCAAATTTATTGGCAACAAATGCTCATAATAGTCGTTTATCGATGGTATTTTAAAACAATTGGTAGTAAGCAACATTGCTTGCATTAAATGAGCTTTACAAATATTATAAAAATCATTTAATGTATATGAATAAATATTTTTATTATCTCCTTCCATTCCAACAATATTTTTATAATTTATTAATACTTCATTTGTTGAAGTAATTGTTTTATTTTCTAATGTCATAGCATCATCAATTTTAAAATGGCGATATGATTCCATCATTGGATAATTAATAAATAATTTTCCATATTCGCTTGTTTCGTTATTGAACAAATTAAGCATTTCTTCGATTTTTGATAAACTATCTTTTTGATTTTCAATTCTATCATTTTGTAATTCTAAATCAAATACTAAATATATATATACAAATTTATTCTTTATAAGTATTTCTTTCTGATCATCATTCAAGTTTAAGCAATATAACAACACATCAATAGTGGTTGTATCACCATCTAATTCTTTGATACTTTTATAAATTTCATATATGTCATTACAAAAAGGAACTACTTTTATTCTTCTATCCTTAGAAATTAAGCTAGCAAATTTACTGAAATATTTATATTCACACTTTTCACCTTCCACTATTAGTAGAGTGTTATAGCGTGAATCCTCCATTACGATACATCCTTTCTAAATTATGTGCCTCCCTAATTTCCTTTTCCGTACATTCTGGTAATGCTTTTATTTCTTTATTCTCGCTTATTATAAAGCAACAATCTGGTCTAACAATATCATTATTTAGTAATGATGTATTATGCGTTGTAACAAAAGATTGGAATCCATCCAAATTATTGATGAAGTTTAATATATATTCAGATGTTTCATAATGATAATACGCATCAAACTCATCAATATATAAAAACGATATTTTTTCAAATTCTAACGACCAATAATAAAATAACCATAACGATAATGTTCCAGTAGAAACAACATTTATAAATGGTAATCTATTTCCGTCATTATAATTAATCATTAATATTTTTTGATTATATAAATTTTTTTCTATTGATAACTTAAAATCCAAATTTTTATCAACACAAGATAAGAATTTTTCTAATCCTTTTACTCCATTTGGAGTTTTATCAATAAGTTCTGTTAATTGCTCTGGATTCTCTTTATAACCAACAAATTGATTATTATTCACGCTTCTAAACCATAACATTCTATTTACAAAATCCATCATAAGGCATAATGGATGATTCTCATTAAAATTACAATGATCGTAAACAAAACGGACGTAACTTTGTTCAATTCTAAGTGGAGATGATAATTTTAATGTACGAGCTTCATTTAAATTATTAATTACATTCATATCTTCAAAATTATAATTAATAACTAATTGATTATTAATCAATAATTCTTCACTTATTATTGAAAATGGCGAAAGTTTTGAATATTTATAAGTTATTTCATCCTTTCCAAAAGCGAATACATATTCAAAATTCACAAAACCTGTAAGATTATAGCCATTTTGGTAAGATACATTGTCATTATTTTTAAACTTATCTGTTAAATGACATACAATATCAAAAATTGCTAATCCAAAATTAGATTTTCCTGATCCATTTTTGCCATATATTATTCCTTTATTAACTATACCATTTTTTATAAAGGATTGATGAAATGAATAATCACGATGTTTAGAAAAATCTAAAAATATTTCATCTTTGAATCCTTTATAGTTTTTAACCTTAAAATACTTAAGCATAACCATTTTCCTCTCTTGATTGTAATTTATCATATATAATCTCCCTTGTCAATTTTTGCCGTATTTTTTTTACGGCAAATACATTTATATTATTTAACAATATAAGTTTGGACTTAATTATACGCAATTATTCGTAAAAACATTACATTAAAGATGTTTTAAGCAATTGTTTATGGGGACCGTTACTGAAATAGTGAGGATTAATAGATGTTTTTATCTACTAGCCAACGAAAAAGTCAACTTAAAATAATGTGATATTATTTGAATGTAGAAATTTTCTATGAGTTTTTCTTTGTGATTTATAGGCCAAAAACCTAAAGTGATCTTAATAATTTAAGATACCGATTGATCTCAAATATCATCTAAACCAAAAGAAAATTAAGACATTGAAAATCTCACATCTATTTTCAAAAATTAAGAATTAAAAAAGTTAAGAAAGGAAATTTTAAATAATTTATGAAAACAATTAAAAAAGCTTCATTATTATTTGCTTCATTAGCTCTTGTTTTAGGCGCTGGTTTAGTTAGTAATAGTGATACTAAAGAAGTTAAAGCTGCAGGAACTGAAATTCAATTGTCTAGTGAAGCTGAAGTATCAAATTCTGATTTAACCATTAGTTTTGCAACAGGATCAGGTAATAATGCACCTAAATGGTATGAAGCGGGATTAAGATTGTATGGTAGTAATACAGTCACTGTAAAATCGAAGGAAAAGAAAATTACTAAAATAACATTTAATTGGGAAAAACAAGGTAAAAAAGATTTTGCTTCTGCAACTGCTAATGTAGGAGATTATTCACATCCGACAGCTGCTGGAGATGGTGTGTGGACAGGATCAAGTGATTCAATTACATTTACATTAGGCGCTTCTGGTCAATTACAATTAAACACTCTTACATATGAATTAGATGAAAGTACAACTACCCCTGTTAATATTACTGGTGTAAAAGCAGAAAATTTAGAAGTGTTAGTTGGAGAATCAAAATCAACAACGTTGACATATGAGCCTGCTGATACAACCCAAAAGAGTTTTGAATTTACCTCAGCAGATGAAAATATTGCAACTGTTGATAAAAATAGTGGTTTAGTTACTGGTGTATCTTCTGGTAGCACAACAATTAATGTTGTTTCAGTTGCAAATGAAAATGTAAAAACTTCATTTACAGTAACAGTTACCATCCCAGAAAGCATTACTATTGATTATACAGCTGTTACTAGTGCAGGTTGGACAAAAACTTATGGAACAACTAAAAGAACAGCCACTATAAATGACTACGAATTTGTAGATTTTGGTGGAGGCACTTATACTAAATCTGGAAAGAATTATGTTGCTTTAAAGAATGCTACCACAAGCTATTTTTATAATAATGTAGAATTATGTAGAGGCTTTATTACTAAAATCGAAATTGATTTCAGTTCTGGAGGCACAAATACATTTGGCGTCTATGAAGCATCAGAAGCAGGCGGTAATGATACCTTAGTTAATCCTGAAGCAGTTGTCTCAGCTTCCGGAGTTGCAACATATAATTTTACAGGACAAAACAAATTCTTTAGAATGAATGTTATTAAAGCACAATATGCCAATATCAATAGCATTAAAGTCTATACATCTGCTACTAAAGCTGAAGATAAGGGTTTAGAAAGCATTAGTACATCTTCTGTTGAGATGAAAGTTGGAAAAAAAGTCCAAACTCCAGTTTCATTTGTTCCAGAAGATACAACTGATAAAGCAGTTAGTTATGAATCAAAAGATCCTAACATTGCTACAGTTACCGAAGATGGCGTTATTGAAGGAATAAGTGCAGGAGAAACCATCATCACTATTACATCACAAACAAATAGCAATATTAAAGCAAAATGTAATGTCAAAATTTTACCACTTTCTATTCCTACACATGCAGGTACTGTTGAGGATCCATACACAATCGAAGATGCAATTTTAGTTGCTGATAATGTAGGAACTACACCAACAGCAGAAAAGTATTATATAAAAGGTATTGTTTGCGAATATGATCCTATTGAAAAAGATGTTGAAGACTATGGCAATATCACATTTAGTTTAAGTGATAGCGGTATTGTTGAGGAAGGCAAAGTATTCTTAGCATATCAAGTGTATTATTTAAATAATAAAAAATTTACTTCAACTAATCAAATTTCAGTTGGTGATGAAGTTGTTCTTTATAGTAAAATCCAAAACTTTAATGACAACACACCAGAAACAACTAATAAAGGCTCAGCTTATGTTTATAGCCAAGTAACAGTTGCTGATAAATTTGTTTCTAAAGTAAAAGCATTTAATTTCTGTAATGCATCTGCTGAAGAACTTAAAGCAATGCTTGAT
>CALBGF010000142.1 GCA_937893635.1 uncultured Mollicutes bacterium
TCAAATCCTTTATTTATCTATGTTTAATCAAAAGTGTCCGTCAATCAGTCGACAACATAAGGGTCTTCTGAAGTACCAGCTCCTCCTGAAATCATTGTTGATGAGATAAGACTAATGGCAGGACGCAAACCATATACGTCGCGCACATAGTCGCCACGCAAACAGCCTGAACCCACGTGCCAAACACCATCATCATCGCCAACGAAACGGTTAGGCGACAAAGACCACCATTTTGTAGTTCCTGTATTCTCTTGTAAATATGTAGAATGATTATATGTGTAAGCCATAGAGCCAGCAAATGCTATTTCATCTGCAGTTAACAATCCTATTTTATAAGTTAAATTACCATTACCATTTGTTGTATCATCAACAGTAAATTTAGATAACTTTCCACCATTATTGTCATTAGGACATTTTAATGTTGGTTGCTTAGTAGAAGCCAATCTATTATACGTGGCATAATCTGTTTCATTTGTCCCATAACCAAGTCCTCCACTTACTGTACTCTTATCATTACACCATATTGTATCTGCTAGTTTATCAGCATATGATGTTAAGTTCTTTGTGTACCAAGTTTCTAAATTTGTTAGTATTGTACTTTTATTAGTATTTGCGTGTGTACTTGCATAATCAGATGCTCCAGTTGCTCCATACATAAAGCCTATATAAGCATTATCATCATAACTTGAATTAAATGCACTTGTATATGATCGGCTATCTGGATATTTATATAAATCATTATAACGTGCAAATGCGGCTACCACACTATTATTTGACGCTGCGCAAGGACTAGGTGAACTGCTTGCATTATCATTATGTAGAACTAATTTTACCGAATCATCTCCATTTATTCTAACTATTCTCCAGCATTTATTTGCGAACTCGACATAATTATTTTTAACTGCCCCTCTAAAGTAATAACTTGTTCCATAATCATCTTCTGTGCTAGCTAAAAGCGCTTCAGTTGTTTTTTTATTTGAAGTTATTTCTTTGTAAACAAAACTACTTGATGTAGCACTTACTACATAATATACACTACTTAAATTAGTTGTAGTCATCATTGTTCCAGCAGTACTTGAACCAGCACTTGATAAACTTGATGCCAAATATTTACCAACTAAACTAGAATATGAATAAGCATATGTACCAATTGTTACTGCCGTTCCAGTTAAATTAAACTTTGTTCCATTAGCACTATACCCTGTACCATAAGTTATATAATATGACTGATATGTTGATGATACAATAAATGTTGACGTATCTGTTATATCATCTAAAACATGAGCACTTACTTCACTACCAGGTGTTGTAAGTGGTGTCTTAACCTCGTTATTCGCTAATATAGTTTCTGCAAATGTTGGCTTTTTATTAAAAATAGCATTACACTTAGCACTTCCTTTAGTTATTCCACTTGTTGTAAGTATCCACTTTGCGCCATTCCATTCTACTGTTCCTGTTCCTGTGGTACATTCAACCATCCCTATATATTCTGATGATGTTGGAAACGTCGTACTAATCTCACCATTTATTGTTATTGCTAAAGTTGTATCAGGGGCATTCCATTTTGCTTCGTGTAGTGTTTCCTTTCCTAAAAAACTAAAAAATACTATCCCAAATCCTAAAAGAAAAAGAGAAATTATAGATACTACTTTCTTCATAAATACCTCTATCTTTCTCTTTTATTATAGCTTATTCTAAATAATAACGTCAAGCGTTTTCAATATGAAAATCTTTTAACTGTCCATCTTCACTTAATATTTTATTTACTGCTTCTTCAGCATTATTAAGTTTGTCTCCACACGGGAATTTAACACTTTTTAAGTTCAAAAATCTAGCAATCCATTATAAAAT
>CALBGF010000143.1 GCA_937893635.1 uncultured Mollicutes bacterium
CTTTATAATGAAAAACCTATTTAATATTTTGGCTAACAAATTGATAAAACATAAATTCATATATTTTCTTTGATAAAATATTAGCAAAGCGAAAGCGCTTTACATAGAAAGGTGAAGATTATGAAAAAAATTAATTTTATAGTTTTAGGAATGCTTCTTGCTAGCGGATTAGCTCTTACTAGTGGAAGTAAAGTAATAGCCAAAGCAGAAAATGGCAATGTTGCAATTAATAATTTTGAAGCTTGGAAATTTGCTGCTGGTTGGGAAACTAGTCAAGTATACACTAATGAAGGAGTTAAAGTAACTGTTCCAGGAGCAGATACAAAAGGAGATAGTGCTTGGCAATATTCCGCTGAACTACCAGCTAATGATAGCCGTGATGCATTTAGTTTTGATGCTAGTGATTCTTTAACTTTAGAAATTTTAGTAAAAATGTATGACGCTAGCACTAGCACACAATTATCTGAATCTGTTAATGATGGTGGCGGTGCATTAGAATTTTATTTTACAAATTCAAGCACAAATAAAGACTTTGCAATGTTAAGAATATGGGCTAATTCTGGTGGATGGACAAATGCTGATCATTCATTCGAAATATATAATATAGTTAATGATTCAACAGTTTGGACAAGCCAAAAAGCTGCTGATTACTGGGTAAAAGGTGATGCCGCTGGTAATAATAAATTTACACTTGTATTTGATAAAGAAAATATTATTTCTTCATATGTTGGTGGTAATGATTCCCTTGTAGCTTTAGGAAATTCAACATTTATTGAGACTGCTAAAACCGCTATTAGTGATGCAAGTGGAGTTTATGTACGTGTAAAAGGTAGTAATGGTTTCACTAAAAATACTGATGTAACACTTTGCTCAATTAATGGTCAATCTTTAGCTAATGATGGTACAAATTTCGTAGATGATGTTGCGCCAGTGTTCACTAAATCAAGTTTAGCAAAAGTAGCAGGGGAAGTTCCTGCTTATCAAGAATATGAAATTCCAGCTGAAGCAAATGATTTATTTGGTAGTGTTGCTTATGCAATTTCAGTAGATGGAAATGAAAAAGTAGAAGGAAAAAAATTCACACCTACACCAGGAAATCATGAAGTAACATTATATGCAATAGATTTAGGTGGAAATGTTACTAGTAAATCATTTACATTTAACGCTACTTATAGCGCTGCTACATTCATTGATGAATGGCATAGTTTAAGAGTTGATGGTAGCATTTGTGAAATGTTAAGTGATGGCAATGTTTCTAAATTAGAAGAGATGTTTGCTAAGTTTGATGCCTTTGATGCTTCTAGCCAAGAAACAATTAGAGATACTATTGATATTGATGATGTTAAAATTGGTGAAACAATGGATTATTTAAAAATGATGTTAGCAAATAAAGCAAATAAAACTAATAGCACTAATCAATCGATTGTTAATATTGCAAAAGAAGATGTTGCAACTACATCAATTGTCTTATTGTTGGCATTAGGTATTATACCAGTTGTAGGATATTTCTTAATTTCTAAAAAAAGAAAAGAAATTTAATTAGTTAAAAATTAATACTTGAGCATGTATGAATAAACATATGTGCTCTTTTATTTTACTTATCGTTAAATAATAAAATAAACTTAATTAAGAAAAAGTTATATTTTCGATTTAATATTTTGGCTAAAAAAAGAGCATTTTATGTATGATATTAACTGATTTGATACAATATATCTAAGGAAAAGCGTAAGCGCTTTAATAAATTAAAGAAAGGACTTTTGCACTTTATGAAAAAATTATTTATAAGTTTGCTAGCAATTTTATTTGTTGGCTGTATTGGAACGATTGATAATTATTCAACAACCGTGATAAGTCATGCGGCAAATAATGAAGTAGCACTTAGTGAAATACCAGTTTCAACATTTGCAGGTGGCTCAGGAACAAATGTAAGTTACTCTAACGATGGAGTTAAAATGTTAATTAGTGGCGCTGACACAAGTGGCACAGCTGATGCTTGGAGAAATTATGCTGTTATTCCAAGTGTTAATAGCAGTAAAACATTTTCTCTAGCTAACAATGATAAAATAAGCATTGAAATATCCGCTAAACTATTTGATGCTACTGGAAATAAAATAACCCAATCTCAAGGATCAGATTTAAAAGGTAGTGATGCTTTAGATATTTATATTTTTAAAGCAGGAAGCGAAAATCAACTTGGATTATTAAGAATCTGGACTAATGCTTGGGGATCTAGAAATGGTAATCATTCTTATCATTTGTATGGTAATGGTTGGGACAATCAAGGCACTGGCTTAGCTATTATGGGTGATGCTACAGAAGATTCAAGTTTCTTTATTCAATTAGACAAAGAAAACTTTATTTCCTCTTATGTAAGCGGACAAGAAGGTATTGTACCACTAGGAACTAGTAGTATTATTAGTGATCGTAAAGAAGCTTTAAAAGGTATTGATCAAGTTTATTTTAAGATTCAAGGTGAAAATGGATTTACAAATGAAACACAAATTACAATTAAATCAATAAACGGACAATCACTAGCTAATGATGGAACAAGCTTTATTGATGATGTTGCTCCAACTTTTAACAATGCTTCAGTTAATAAAACTTTAATGATTAACGAGCCTTATGAAATTCCAGTTGAAGCAAATGATGTATTAAGTGATGTCACTTATAAAGTGCGTATTGATGGTGTAGAGACTGATGGTAAAACATTTACACCAACAACTAAAGGAACAATGAATGTTACACTTATTGCTATTGATAGTGTTGGTAACACAAGTGAAAAAGAATTTACTTTTGAGATAAGTGATGGAATTGAAAAACCAACTATTGTTTCTTTACCTACTATAAATGATTTTGTTATTAATCCTTTAACTTATTTAACATTTGATAAACCTGTTATAGAAGATGCAACTGGAGCAGCCAAAACTATCCTAAAAATGTATGATAGCGAAGATAACTTAGTTGCAACAATGGAAGAAAATAGTGACCATAAATTTACTTATTATGTTGATGGTTCATTTGTTGGAGGTACTTATAAATTAGTTTATGAAGTCTCTAACTCAGCAGGAACAACAATCTCAGAACCAATTAATTTTAATGTTGAATTAAAAGCTAAAGATAAAGTTCCTTTTATTTCAACCGATACTTCGAATATGTTTGCAGAATATGTAGATTCTGGCATTGCTTTATCATCTAGTGATAATTTTAAACAATATAATTTAGGTGTATTTGATTTAGATGAAGAATTTAATATAAAATTTATCGTAAATAGTAAAACGATTAATGGACTAAATAATGATACAAACTATGTGAATTTAATTCTTGTAAGTGAAGAAAATGAAAATATTGTTTTAATGTATCGAGTTTGGATTGACCATTCTGGTCCAGATCGTTCCACTAATGTGTATATATCAACAGATGGAGGAATAAATTACACTGATATTCCTGAAACCGGTTGGATTTCACGTAATGTTGATAATATCGAAGGTTGTTATCACATGGGATTTAATAAAGATGATACCTTCTTTGGAGAAAGAACAGGCGGACTTCAACGTGTTGATAGAGCATATGATCAACTTAATAGTATATTTAGTTCTTTAACAAGTAAAAAATTTAGTGTAAGACTAGAAACATCTAAGTTAGGAGCGGGCTCTATTAGTAATTTTGAAATGATTGTTAAGGAAATTAATGGACAAAGTTTTACTAAACCAATTACTTGGAACAATATAGATTTAAATGTTAAAACAAACATCCCAGAAAGTATTTCTTTAAATGATAAACTTGATATAAGTGTTTACGCTAAAGATATTCAAGGTAATGAAGAAGTAAAATTAAATATTATTGATCCTAATGGAGAAACAATTGTTATTGATGTTAGTGATGGAATAGTAAATTATGAATTTAATAAATTAGGCGTTTATAAATTAACATTTGTGGCAAAAGGTACAAATGGAGTAGAAGTAAAAAAAGAATTTAGTATTACTTGTAAAAGCACTACTAGCGCAATTGAAATACAAGTTGATGGTAAATATGAAGCAATCTATGATTTAAATTCAGAAGTTAAAATATTAGGTGCTACTTATAGTGATAATGTTGTTAATTCTTCAATTAATGTTATTAAACCTAATGGAGAAAAAGTTAGTGTTACCGCGAATGAAGATTATAAATTTGATAAACCAGGCATTTATAAAATTGTGTATGTAGCCATGGATAATGCGGAACCAACACCAAATAGTGCAACTAAAGAATTTATAATTAATATTCCAGATACTTTAAAGCCAGTTGTGGAAGTTAATCTTAAAGATTCTTATAATGTTAATGATGAAGTTAAATTAGATATAAAAGTAACTGATGATAGTGAATATGATGTAACTGTTACATTAACTAAACCTGATGGAACAAGTGAAAAAGCCACTAATAAAGATGAATTTGTTTATAAAGTTACAATTGAAGGAAAATACACGGTTAAAGTAGTTGTAGAAGATATATATGGAAATAAAGAAACAGTTACAAAAGAATTTAATGTCTTACCTTCTAAAAATAATGATAATAATAACTCTTCTAATTTAGGATTAATTTTAGGAATTAGTGGTACTGTAGTTGTTATTATTGCTGGAGGAATTATAACTTTCACTTTACTAAAAAAGAAAAAAGTAACAAAAAATGAAGAACTAGCGTCAAATGAAGATAATTTAGATGCTAAGAAGGAGTAGTATGAAAAATATTAAGAAAGTATCTTTATTGGTGTTATTAGGAATGTTAGCAAGTTGTAATAATACAAATTCAACTTCTAATTCCACAAAGCCAAGTAATAACACACCAAGTACATCAAATAATACTTCGATTGATGATCCAGATAAAAAAGCACCAATATATGATGGGAATGATGTCTTAGTTTCAGAGATTGTTAAAGATAATTATGGAAATCATATTAAAGTAAATGGTAAAGATTTCTTATTTATGGGTTCACAAATTCGTGTTGATGCGTTTATGAACTGCGATAAATTATCATATGATGAAGTCGAATTACTATTTAAAGAAGCATCAAAACTTGGTGTAACCGTAGTGCAAATACCAATTGAATGGGCAAAACTAGAAATAGAACAAGACCAATTTGATTATACATTTTTATGGCATATGTTAACATTTGCTAATCGCTATAATTTAAAAATCGAATTATTATGGTTTGGTACAAATATGTGCGGAGATTCACATTCTTATACTGTTCCAGATTATATTTTAAGAGATGGCAAAACTTATCCAAAATTTGATGCCTTAAGAACAGGCGAATATTGGAATTATTATGGTATTATGTGGTTTTTAGATTTTGATAATGAAAATTTAATGAACCGTGAAAGTAATGCGATAACCAAAATGATGGATTATATTTATGAATTTGATTCTACCCATGAAGGCAAAAAACCTGTAATAGGTGTGCAAGTATTAAATGAACCAGATATTTTTGTAAGATTCCGTATTAGTCAACAAAATGTTTTATCAAGAGTTACAGGCATTAAAATGACTAGTGAAGAAGGTTATGAAAAAATATGTAATTCCTTAGATAAGTTAGGCAAAGCTGTTAAAAATAGCAAATATAAAGTATATACACGTGTAAATTTTGCTAATTCAACAGGCGCGGATCAATTAAGTTCTGGAAATGGAATATATGATGGAGAAAAAGTTAAAAATGCTCCTGAATTTGTGACAAGAATTCATAATCTAGAAGGTATTGATATTGTTGGTGATGATTCTTATAACTCAAGTGTTAAAAATATTAAAGGTTTAGCATCGATGTTTGCGACTAAAATTACTAACAATTTTGGTCATATCGCGGAAAATGATGGAAATTATTCTAATACTCCATCACTTATTTTAGCCGCAATGTCACAACACGCAGGTTATTCAATTTATGATTTAATTACTTCGCCATTCTTTGTTAAAAATGGTTCTAGTAGTGTGGATCAAGGAGTTATGACTTTTAAAGAAAATTCCTTTAGTGAATTTAATTATAAAGCTCATTATGAATCGACTAAAAATATTATTAATGGTTTAAAAGAAGTAAGCAGTGTTATTTATAATGTTAGTAATGAAGACTTTGCTTGCTTTAATATAAAAAGTGATTATCCAAGCGAAAGCATATCGCAAAATATTAATACCACTAATGCGAGCATAACATTTAATACTTCTAAGAGTGCGATTGGATATGCGCTTGATACTGGTAACACAATTGATATTTATGTGACTAATGATAGTGAAGTAACATTAGGCAATATTAATATCAATGATATATCCATTGGTCACTATATCGATAATGAATTTAATAAAGTAGAAGAAGTTAATAAAGATAATAAAATAACACTTAAAGCAAACACTTTATATCATGTTACTTATAGTGGAACAACTAAATTAGCTTCATCAACTTGGGATAATATTGGAGGTTAAAGTTATGAAAAATATAAAATATTTAATTTTACCTTTAATGCTTCTTAGCATGTGTAGTTGTGATACAGGTAGTAATACAAGTAATAATACTAATAAAAATAACGATATTATTGATAACAAAGATAATTTTGTAGCTCCTTACAAACAAAAAATGTCAGAAAGTGGCAAAGCAATATTAGTAAACCGCGATGATGTACCGCAAATTATCATTTCGTCCTTATTACGCACGGACTTATTTATCAATGCTGATTTTAAAAAAGCAAGCGAAATGGAAGATTACTTTGCTATTGCTAAAGAAACAAATATGAATACGATTGAACTTTCCATTATGTGGAGTCAAATCGAAAAAAGTTATGATAATTATGATTTTAGCGATTTAAAGTATTATTTAGATTTTGCTAAAAAATATGATTTAAAAGTAAATTTAGAATGGTATGGAAGTTTTGTTGATGGGGAAACTCATATGGTAAATGTACCAAGTTATATTAATGACTCATCAACTTATCCTGTTATTCAAGATATGTTTGATTTTGCTAATTTTGGAAGATGTAAAATCTTAGATTGGTCCAATACTAATTTACTTAACCGTGAAAGTAAAGCAATTTATGAGATGATGAATTATATTTATGATTGGAATAATGAAAATGATAATTATGATCCAGTTATAATGGTTCAAATTGGTCAAGGTGTTGATCGTTTCCAACGTTGGAGAGTTAAAGCTTATGATGTTAAAGATAGTTCTGGAGAAGCTTTAACTAGTGATTATGCTTGGTCGTTAGCGAAAACTTATTTAAATGAAGTAGGGAAAGGCGTTAAATATTCTAAATATAAAGCCTTAACTCGTGCAGAATTTTGTGAACAAAATGCGGTCGTTAATTATGTTCGTGATATTAAAGATTTAGAATATATCGATATTGTTAGTCCAACATATTTACATGAAATTGCTTCAACTAAAAATGGTATTAAATCATTTAGCGATGAGTATAAAGAAATGTATTTAATGAATTCAGAAAACTGGGCATCTGATATTAACCATAAACAAACACTAGCGACATTTGCTATGGGCGCAAGTGGATATGTATCTTATCAACTTTCTTGTCCATTATATTATCCAGAATCCCCTAATGGTGCTTTGTATAAAAGATTAAATGAAGAAGGTTCGTCGTTAGAAGAAAAATTTATTGAAAATAATAAGCGCGCAACAGACACAAAAAGCATTAACAAAGCTTTATTAGATGCTTATGTTGGTGTTGCTAATGCGCCAAGAAGTAGATTTGCTAGTTTTGGACTTAATAATTTACTTAATAACAAAACTGGTGAAGAAAGAATTCAAAAAATCTATTTAAATAATGGCTTAATGTTTAATTATTCTAATCCAAATGATGCATTAGGATTTGCGATTAGTGATGGAAAATATGTTTATGCCTATTCTTCAAAAGATGCAACTTTAGATATTACAAATTGTACCATTACAATTGCCCAAAGTGGCTCGTTTGATAAATTAGGAGATTGGAATTCTACTAAAGTTATATCGCTTGAAAATAACTCAAGATTAAATATGGAAAGCAGCATTATTTATCGAATTAGAATTGCAAGTTTTAATGAATTACCAAGCGCTTCAACATTAAAAGAAAATGGTTATCTGTCTACTTTAGATAGTATTAGAGGTTAATAAAATCTTATTAATCAAAATAATTATCAAAAATGAAAATGTGTAGGTGAAATTATGTATGCATGTAATGTAAAATCATTTATCTATTATGAACATCATCCTAATGATTATGTAATGGAACACACCCATAATTGTTATGAATGTGTCTTTTATCTAGGCGGTAAGGGCATGATAACTGCGGATAATGATTTAGAAGAATATGATGGACCAACAATTACTATTGTGCGTCCAGGTATTAAACACGATGAAACAACAAAAGAGTTTTCGAGGTTATTTATTGTTCTTTTTGAATTTAAAAAAGATGAATTATTTAAACCATTTACTAAATTAAAATTAGATAAAGAAATGGAAGAAGTTTTTCTAAATTTATTTTCAAAAATGCAAGAAGAAGAAAAAAATAAAAAAGCTTTTTATCGTAATATGATTAGTTCATATTTTAGTTTAGTTTTATGTCATTTACTTAGAAAAGTATATAAAACCGATAATAAAGCATCATATAACGAAGAATTAGTAAATAGAACGAAGAACTATATTAAAGAAAACTATAATCAAAAGATTGATTTTGAGCAAATTGCTTCTTCATTTGGCTATAGTTATCATCGTTTCCGCCATATATTTCAAAAAGAAACAAATACATCAATTAATCAGTATTTACTAAATTGCAAATTATATGCCGCTAAACAAATGCTAATTTCTACCGATATGCAAATTAAAGAAATTGCGATTAATTGTGGCTTTGAAAATAATATTCATTTTAATAATTTTTTCAAAAGCCGCATGAATATAACCCCACTTCAATTCCGTAATGCTTCAAATATGCAAACGGATGTCGGAGTATTTAAAATTAAAAGTGAGGATGAAAAAGAAGTGAATAAAAAATTACTTATTATTGATACCGATATTGGTGGAGATTGTGATGATGCTGGTGCTTTAGCGCTTGCTAATATATTTAAAAATGAAGGATTAATTGATTTGTTAGGAATGACATTTACAACTTCCGCTCCATATGGACCAGCCTCAATATCGGCGATTAATCGATTTTATGGAAATGATGATATTGAAATAGCATCAACAAGTCGAACACATTTTTGCGATATTAATGTTAATGCTTTTCAAAAAGAATTGGCTTTATCTTTCCCTAATAAATATTATGATGAACGTACAAAACAACTTAAACCTTGTGAAGATGCCATTAAATTATTAAGAAGAAAACTTGCTGATGCTACATATAAATCAGTTACATTTGTATGTATTGGGCAATTAAATAATGTATCCGATTTATTAGATTCTAGCGCAGATAAATATTCTTCGCTTAATGGCGTGGAATTAGTTAAAAATAAAGTAAAAGAATTTGTTATTATGGGTGGATTATTTAAAACTAAAGATGATGATATTGATTTTGAAGCTGAATATAATATTGTCACGGATATTAAATCTGCACGAAATTTTATCAAAAAAGTACCAACTAAAGTTACTTTCTTAGATTATAAAGTAGGATATAAAATTAAAACTGGGGCAACATTATTAAAAGAAAATAATTCGGATAATCCCGTTACTGTTGCTTATCAAATATTCCAAAATGCACCACGCGAATCTTGGGATCCATTAACAACATGGTTTGCTAGTTTAGGTGAAGATAACATATTTAAAATATCGGAAGAAGGAACGATTAACATTGATGAAAAAGGAGTTACTACATTTGATAATTACCATAAATCCAATCATTATTATTTAACGATTGGAGAAAATATAAATGAAATAATAAACAAAATTGATCAAACATTGTTAGGAGGAAAAATTTATGAAAAACAAAACAATTAAATCTTTGGTCTTAGGTGCTGTGTCTTTAATCGCATTAGTGAGTTGTGGTAAAACTACTAAACGTGATCACTTAATTTTCTATGTATGGGGTGATAACACCGAACTAGCCTCATATGAAAAAATTGCTAGAGATTATGAAGCGGAAACTGGAACAAAAGTAGAAGTACAATTAGCAACTGGAAATTATTATGAAAATCTTAATATTTCTTTTAGTTCCAAAGATCAAGCACCAGATATTTTCTTTACTGAATCAGGTGAGTTTTTATCACATTTAGCTAGTAATAAAATTATGAACCTTGAACCTTATATTCAAAGCGGAGCGTTAGATGTTAAAACAAGTTCAAATAGTGATGGGAAGATTGAACTTTGGGATGTTAATAGTGCTTATCAATATGATGGTGAAAATGTTGGTAAAGGCGATCACTACGCATTAATTAAAGACTGGTCTCCTGACTTTGTAATGTGGTATAACAAATCTCACATTGATGAATATAACAAAGAAAATAATCTTAAAAAAGGTGATGCGGGATATATGGAATATCCTAGCCAAGATGTACCAATGACTTGGGATGAATTCTTAGATATGTCATATAAACTTCGTAAAGAAAATCGTTATGGCACAATGTTAGACCGTGTTCCTTATAAGCATTTAATGGAATGGATTCAAATGACTGGTTCATCAACTTGGATTGATAATAAATATTTTAATAACGAAGATCCAAATGTTTATAAAGCATTCCAATTCTTTAGTGATTTACAAATTGGAGAAAAAGCTAGTGCACCAATTATTGGGCCAACAGGGGTTGGAAGTGGTGAAGCTTTCGCTAATGGAAATATTAGTTTTGCCTTCTTTGGTAACTGGGCATATTCAACATATAGTTGGGATAATGCAGGATTTGAAATTGGCTATTGTCCTTCACCAGTTCCAGCGCATGCAGATGGAACTCCATTAACAAGCGCGGATGCTTATGCTGGAAGTTGCGGTATGATTTCTTTAGCAGTTTATAAAGATACTACTTTACCAGATGAAGCAATATCTTTCTTAAATTACTACATGACTAAAGGTAATGAATACATGGCATCAAAGGGATTTAATATCCCAGGAAATAAGTTGGTTGCTAATAGCGATACATATAAAAATCCAGAAAATGCCGAATTAGCGGAAATCAATCAATATTTCTTAAATGTTGCTAATAATTATACTCATCCAATTGTTTATAACAATTCAATCGGTCAAGATACATTTGAAAGTATTTTAGGTAAATATGTTTCTGATTATTTATCTAATCCAAAAGGAACTACTTTACAAGCAGTATTAGATAAAATCGCCGCGGATGTACGTCGCGAAATCTAATGGTGATACAATGAGACAAGTATCACGTTCAGAAAGGAGTAATCGATGGCATTTCTTTGCCTATATTAGTCCATGGCTAATTGGGTTTATGGCATTTACTATTGTGCCGTTATTTATGTCTTTGTTATATAGTCTTACAGATGTAAAAATGGCAACGGTTAATTCTTCTCCTTTGAATTTTATTGGATTTCAAAATTATGTTTATATATTTACTGAAGATAAAGACTTTCAACAAGCAATATTAAATACTTTTATTTATGCGTTTGTTAAAGTAGGATTTATCGTTATTTTATCAGTATTATTAGCGTTATTACTTAATGCGAATATTATTGGTAAAAAAGTATTTCGTGTATTAATTTATTTACCCGCAGTTATTCCTGTAGTAAGTGTTTCCTTGCTTTGGAAATTAATATTTACGGGTGGTGAGTTTAATGTTGCTAATTATTTCTTATCGTATTTAGGTTTAGCACCGGTTAATTTCTTTGGTAATGGCGTTAGTGCGATGGGAACGATTATATTCGTTGGTATTTGGTCAGGACTAGGCCCAACTATGCTTATTGTTTTAGCCGCTATTCAAGGCGTATCAAGTGAATTACTTGAAGCGTCAGAATTAGATGGGGCTAATGGATTCCAACGTTTAATGCATATTATTATTCCTTGTATTTCAAAAGCCTTAGTGTTTGTTATATTAACTTCTTTGATATCGTCACTTCAAGCATATGCCGAAGTTAAATTATTAACCGAAGGTGGACCAGGAAACTCAACGATGACTATGTCCTTATTAATTGTTAGTAATGCTTTTAAAACATTAGGCAAAAAGACTCTTGGTTATGCTTGTGCACAAGGTTGGGTCGTATTCTTACTTACATTTGGTTTTGCATTAATTTATGTAGTTTTATCAACAAAAGAAAATAGAACTAAGAAAGTGAAGGTGAAAACGGATGCGAAACAAAAAAGCCGATACACTTACTAAAGTTTTGTTATTTATTATTGCTTTAACAATATCTATCTTCTTTGCTATTCCATTCGTTTATATGATTTTAATGTCATTAATGCGTTCATCGAATGCAATATTTGAATACCCACCAAAATTTTTCTCTGGTGTATTTAAATGGCAAAATTATGTTGATGCTTGGAATAACATCAATATGGGAAAATTATTATTAAATACGCTTATTATGGTTGCCGCAACTATGGGAATCGGTATTACAGCTTCAATATTAATTGCTTATGGATTTTCAAGATTTAAAAATAAATATTCTAATATTTTCTTTACAATTCTTTTATCCACTATGATGATTCCTTGGGTTGTAACGATGATTCCAGCCTATGCTGAATTTGAAAAACTTGGTTGGATTGGTACACGTTTACCGCTTATCATTCCTTGGATTGGCGGATCAGCATTTAATGTATTTATGATTAAACAATTTATGGATGATATTCCAAAAGATTTAGATGAAGCGGCAAAAATAGATGGCGCAAATACATTTACGATTTTATTTAAGATATTATTACCGCAAATTAAACCATGCTTAGCTACTTTATTAGTTTATTCATTTATTAATGCATGGTGTGACTATGTTGGTCCAAGTATTTATTTACAATCTAATCCAGATTTATATACTTTGTCACTTGGTATGCAAAATTTCTTCTCCGCTACAGGAAGTGCAGATTGGACTCAAGTAATGGCGGCTTCAGTAATGTTTTCAATTCCAATGGTATTATTTGTAGCTTTTGCTCAAAAAGCCTTTGTACGTGGTGTTGTATCAACGGGAATTAAATAAGCATCAAAAGTAATAATGTCAAGTATTCTATTTTAAATTTCTTTATGCTATTATTTGATTAGCAATTACTTAATTCTACGAGTGAAATTTTGCTTGTATCAACATTAAGTAAGTTAGGAGTGGGCTATATGAGAAAAATTTATGTTTTAGGTAGTATCAATATGGATTTAGTTGTTAGTGCACCATATATGCCAAAAAGCGGTGAAACTTTATCTGGACAAGACTTTTTTCTTAATCCAGGAGGTAAAGGCGCTAATCAGGCAGTTGCGTGTAGTAAACAAGATGTACCAACATTTTTAATTGGTAATATTGGTAAAGATATCTTTGGTAATAATTTATTATCCTCCCTACATAAATACAATGTCGATACAACTTATGTTAATAAATTAGATACCACTAGTGGAATTGCAATGATCATTATTGCTAATGGTGATAATCGTATTATTCTTGATGGTGGCGCTAATCAAAAAGTTGATTTTGATCAAATAGAAGATGCTCTTAGCAAAGCAAATGAAAA
>CALBGF010000144.1 GCA_937893635.1 uncultured Mollicutes bacterium
ATAATTTCACAAAGTTTTGTTTGAGGATTAATTCCACTAAACACAACACCATTTTTTTCAAACAACGATTTATATTTGTTATTAAATTCATATCTATGACGATGTCTTTCTCTAATAAGCGATTTTTGGTATAAAGAATAGGCAAGCGTATTAGGCAATACTTTACAGTCGTATTCGCCTAAGCGCATTGTTCCGCCTAACTTAATACCTTTATATTGATCTGGTAAGTAATCAATAATTTTATTAGTAGTATCAGGATTAAATTCTGTTGAATTAGCGTCTTTTAATTTTAAAACATTTTGGGCGAATTCTATTAATGATAATTGCATGCCTAAACATAATCCTAAGAATGGTACATTATGAGTTCTAGCATAATTTATAGCCATCTTTTTGCCTTCTGTACCTCTAGTACCAAATCCACCTGGAACTAATATACCTTTAACATCTTTAAATACTTCTTCCGGATTTTCACTTTCTAGTTTTTCGCTATCAACCCATTTAATATTAACTTTAGTATTAAAGACATATCCGGCATATTTAAGTGATTCATATACTGATAAGTAAGCATCATGAAGTTGAACGTATTTACCCACTAAAGCAACAGTAACTTCTTTTTTAATACTTTTAATTCTTTTGATTAAAGCAATCCAGTCAGCCATATCTGCTTCTGGTTTACATTCTAAACGCAAATGGTTAACGATTAAGTCATCTAAATGTTGTTTTTTAAGATTTAACGCAACTTCATAAATAATATCAACGTTTTTAACGCTAATAACAGATTCATCACTAACGTTACAAAATAACGCAACTTTCTTTTTACTTGTTTTATCAATATCAACTTCAGAACGAAGAAGTAAAGCATCTGGTTGAATACCTAAAGCAGTTAATTCTTTGACACTATGTTGTGTTGGCTTTGTTTTGATTTCTCCACTTGCTTTTAAGAAAGGAACTAAAGTGGTATGCATAAAGAAGGTATTTTCATATCCTAATTCTCTTCTTACTTGTCTAATGGCTTCTAAGAATGGGAGAGATTCAATATCACCGACAGTGCCACCAATTTCAACAATACAAACATCAGTGTCACTTTTAGCATTAAATGCATCATACATTCTTTTTTTAATCTCATTAGTAATATGAGGAATAATTTGGATAGTGGCGCCTAAGAATTCCCCATTTCTTTCTTTATCTAAAACAGTTGTGTATACTTTTCCGCTTGTGACGCTACTTTCTTTAGTTAAAGATGTATTAATAATTCTTTCATAGTGACCTAAGTCTAAATCAGTTTCTGCACCATCTTTAGTAACGAAAACTTCACCATGTTGATAAGGAGACATGGTTCCTGGATCAATATTTAGATATGGATCTAGTTTCATAGAGAAGATATGCAATCCTCTTCTTTTTAATAATCTTCCAATACTTGCAGCACTTATTCCTTTACCTAAACTAGAAACAACTCCGCCAGTGACGAATATAAATTTCATTTTCTTTTTCATGGGTATTCTCCTTAAAAACAACGATATTACTATACTATATTTTTAACTAAATATTAAGTGTAAGTTGTCTAAAAAACATAAAAAAGCACTAGCATCATGTAGCGCTAGTGCTGATAGGATTAATTATTTGACTTCTTGGATTGTTGTTTGGCCAAGTAATTCAATTTTGTCAAAATCAGGTAATTGAGGATTTGCACAATCTTTAGAAATAAATTTAATAGTATTAGTGCCTTGTTCTAATTCGATAATTCCTAATTCTATGGTTACAAAATCGCATTTATATGGCGCATCATGTGACTCATTTTGGTCTTTTGGTAACATTTTGTTATATTCATAAGTTACGCCATTAATGTTAATTTCTACATATTGATGTAGTGGAAAATCCCAAGGCATCATTCTAAATGTTGCTTTCAATAATGCTTTTCCTTTTGCATTTGCTTCTAGATTAAACATTATATAGGCATTTCCTAAATTATATACATCTTTGGTGAATGTATTACCATTTTCATCTGTTGATAAAGTTAAAGAACCACCATCTGCTTTTTTGCGTTCAACGCTATCAGACTCTACTTCAACAACTGTAGTTGTACAATTACATTTATCTTTACAAACAACTTCATCATCGCAAGTTAAATTTTGACATTTGCCGCAAATAGGACAAACACTTAAACATTTATGAGTATATTCTTCCATGCTAGCAACGCTAGTAAGTGTTATTTTATCAAAGTCAGGACAAGCTGAATATAATCCATCACCATCATTTACAATGAACTTAATTGTATTGTAGCCTTTCTTGATGCTAATTGTTCCAAGATCCAAATCCATAAAAGCCCATTGATTATGTGGCGTTTGTTCAGTAGAGTTTGTGTCTTTTGGTAAATCTTTGTTATGCTCATAATTTACATCATTGACTTCAATGCTAACATATTTTTTAAGTTCAAATACCCATGGCATTTGACGCAATGTGGCGTTTAAAGAAGCTTTTCCATTTATTGAAGAAATAAATGCAAACTTCAAATAGGCATTACCATAATCTTGTGTATTATTACTACCATTGCCTGACATGTCTTTAACAAATGTTACACCATCATATGTTTCCATATTAAGTGCTTTTCCATCAGCGGTCATTCTTTCAACATAATCAGATTCTGCTTCAATTGTTAACTTATTAAAGTTATCAGTAACAGATGTAGTTTTACTAGCAATTTCAATATCATTTACTTTTAAAGTAAGACTAATATTTTTATTAATAAATTCGCTACCTTTATTAAATTTAATTGTATAGCAGGTCCAATAATAATTGCCTTTTAATGATACATCGCTAGAAGCATTTTGTGTTACTTCATCATAATATAAAGTATTTCCACTAGCGCTTATTCCATAATAAACGACACTAGCGCTTACTTCTTTGTCATCTTTTCCTTCGACTTTTCTTAAATAGTTAATAGTATTGATTTCACCTTTAACTGCAGTAGCAAATCTTAAGAAATAACTTTCGCTTGCTTCATCATAAGCAACTTGAGAAAACATTTTAGAATATGCTAATTCATTATTTTCATTTGCTTTACGTACGTGATTTAGTGTTACATAATCTTCATTATCTAATAATGTAGTTTCTTCAAAGTCTTTATTAGTTTTATTTACTACTCCTAAAGATAATAATGAAGCACTTAATAAAAGATATCCAAATATTTTTTTCATATTATTCACCTACATTTCTTCGTCATAGCCGCCGCTAATAATTTCATTATTTTCTACTTTTGAAACTAATATAACGTCTTCTACTATTATTTTTATTTCGTCTAATCTAGGCTCTACATAATCTTTTTTCATAAGTTTTTCCTTCTTTCTTTTAGACGTTTTTTTCAATTATATTGGCATTACCATATAATTCAATTTTATCCATCATTAATCCTTGCCATCCTTTAGCTTGGAATGTGATGGTGTTATCACCTGAATTTAGATGAATTACACCTAATTTAATTCTTACAAAATATTCGGCCCAATGATTATCCTCTAATGATTCATCTTTTAAGGCTTTCTCACTTGTATAAGTAATGGTTTCTCCATTAACGATTAAATCAAATTGTTCATTTAATGCATAATCAATATATTTCTTAGGTGTTACATAAGCATATATTGCAACATCTATATCTTGATCAGAACTAATATTAAATGTAAAACATGAACCACCATTATCATTTTCAACTTTAATATAACCCGTATTAGTGGCTTCATAATTACCTTTACTTATTCCGCCATATTTTGGTTCGCTTGCTTGAGTAATAGTGACGCTACTAGACTCAGCTTCTAAAGTTGTTATTTTACATTCACATTTATCTTTACAATTGATAGGATCTTGGCAATCAAAATCTTGACATTTGCCACATTCTGGACATTTACTTTCACAAACATGAGTATATTCACTTATTTTAGTTGGACCAGTAAGGGTGATTTTATCAAAATCCGGACATTGTGGATAAGCTCCTTCAATAACGGTGAATTTAATGACATTTACACCTTTTACTAAGTTAATTTCACCAATAGAAACACTTTTAAAACTACATGCATTAGGGTTTTGATTTTCTTTTTTAGATTCTACTTCATCTTCAGGTAAAATCTTATTATATGTGTATTCTTCATTATTAATCGTAATTCCAACATATTTATGAAGTTCAAATCCCCAAGGTAAGGCACGAACTGTTAATGATAGAATTACTTTGGATTCTTCACTAGAATTAAAGATGAATGATAATGATGCACCGCCATTGCCATTTAAATCTTTGACATACGTGATACCTTTGTCTTCATCTGTGGCAATGTTAAGCTCTTTTCCATCTTTAGTTTTGCGTTCAACAAAATTAGATTCTGCTTCAATTGAAGTGTTTTTGCATTCGCACTTTTCTTTACAAACAATATTTGTACAGTCTTTATCTAAACACTTTCCACATAATGGACATTTACTTTCACAAGCATGATTGACTTCATTGATATCAATACTTCCTAATAAAGAAATTTTATCAAGGTCAGGACATTGAGGATATGCGCCATCTTTAACATAAATTGTAATATCATTTAAGCCTTCTTTTAACTCAATGATACCAATATCAACTGTTACAAAGTCGCATTTTGAAGGTTGATCATGTGTTTCATCTTCATCTTTTGGTAACTTAGTGTTAAATTCGTATTCTTCATTATTTACTTTAATACCAACATATTGATGAAGTGGGAAATCCCAAGGCATACTTCTAAATGTTGCTTTTAACATTGCTTTACCATCTTCTTTGGATTCAACTTTAAAACTAATTTTTGCATTAGCATTACCATTTAAATCTTTAATAAAGCTAATACCTTTTTCTTCGTCGACACCAATATTTAATGGTTTATCATCTTTGTTTTTACGCTCAACATATTCAGACTCTGCTTCAATGCTAATTAAGTTACATGTACATTTGTCTTTACAAACAATTGGATCATCACAATCTTTATTTGTACATTTTCCACATATTGGGCACTTACTATGACATAAGTGTTGATATTCATTAATAACACTATTGGAAATTAAAGTGATTTTATCAAAGTTAGGACATTGCCCACCAGCTTTTTCACCAACCTCAAATGTAATAACATTTAATCCTTCGTTAATTTCAAAGTTACGAATATCAAATGATTGGAAATCGCCTTTTCCATCACTTCCATCATCACTATGATAATCAGCATTTTCAACTGTTCCAACAAGCGTTTGTTCATAATCGATTTTCTCGCCGTTTACATAAACATTAACGAATTCATCAATATCAAAGTTCCAAGGTCTTCTTCTAATAGTAGCGTTTAATAACGCTCTTCCTTTTTGATTGGCTAAGAATTTAAAGTTAAGCTTAGCACCGCTATTACCATCTAATCCACCAATATAAGATAGATTTCTTTCTTCATCTTTTCCAACATGCATGTTGCCCCATAAAGCTTTACCATCAATTCTTTCGACATATTCAGATTCAGCTTCAATAGTTATTGTGGTACATTTACACTTAATAGCGCATGCTGGCTTATCACAAGTTAAGTCCACACAATTGCCACATACTGGGCAATGATGGTTACATATATGCACTTCGCCATTTCCTTCATATCCTTTTAAAACTGGATCTTTAGCAAAGAATACCGAAGAAGAAATAATAGTACTAACTATGAATATAAATGCTAAACTTCCAGCAGTAATAGCGTTTAATTTCTTAATAGTTAATTTGGGCTTCTTTTTCTTTTTTGGCTCGTCATCATCGCCATTAGGATTAGGACTATTTGAAGTTTCATTAATGGCTTTTTTATTATTTGAACTGCTATTAATATTGGTGCTATTACCAGCATTAATATTATTTTCAGTAACAAGAATGTTTTTAGCTTTGAATACAAAACTTAATATTGCCATTGCTAAGGATAAGACTAAGGCCACAATCATTAGAGTTGTTAAGAGATTAAGAGTTGATTGCCACCAAGGGGTAATCTTTACCATCTTAGTATTAACAGTTACGCCATTAATTGCCGCACTATGAAGCTGAGTATATAAGACACGATGACAAGCTTCACGTAAAGCAAGCATTACTGTTGGGTTGTCTTTACTATCATCTAACATTGTTTCTGAACCACGAGACATCCAAACATCATTTCCCGCTACTAAACCCTCTGCAACTGCCCATTTATCTTCCATATGTGGCGTAATAGCAGCACCAGAGCAAGCATCAGTTTCGACAATACCAATGAATCCCCATTCTTTTCTTAATACATCAGTAAGTAAGCCTTTGTGTCTTCCTGTCCATGTAGTACCAATACGGTTAAACGCTGACATTAAGCCATTCATTCCACCTTCTCGAACACCTATTTCAAATACTTTTAAGTATACTTCTCTAGCGCTTTGTTCGTTAAAGAATGTAGCAACACCGTATCTATTAGTTTCTTGGTCGTTAAATGCAAAGTGTTTAGAGCAAACAATAATACCGCGATTAGTCATACCTTTTACTTGACTTGCAAGCATTTTTCCGCCTAATACACCATCTTCAGAATAATATTCAAAGTTACGACCAGAATATAAACTACGATGGATGTTTCCGCCAGGTGCATAAACAAGAGAATAACCAGCATGTAATGCTTCATGAGCGTAGGCGTCACCTAAAGTTTTAACTAATTCTTCATTAAAACTTGCTGCACTCATTACTGGTGAAGGGAAAGCGTATTTAGTAATATAAATACCTTGTGGCCCATCTGTAGCTTTTAGTCCAGGAGCGCCAATGCTTTCTGCACCAGCTAAGAAACCCATACCATAATTCATCATAATGACTTGTTCTTTATAAGACATTTGATTTAATAAATCTTCCCATAATGGGTCGTCATATTCTAGTTCTTCCATCATCGCAAGATTTAAAGCACCAACTGAAGAAGTAACAGTTTCATATTTTGGCATTTTATCATCTTTATTTACTTCTACTTCATGACCATATTGCATGTCATAAACCATTGTGTCATTTTTACATTCTAATTTAACTTCACTTAATGGATATGTACCTTGCCAATCTTTACGTGATAAGTAAGTGATGTTTTGATCATCTTTTGTTCCGCTATATAAATTTAAATCAGCATTTTCAAATCTATTAGTGATAGGTTCGCCAGTTTCCGATGTTGCATAAGTTGTATAATCATCTTCGTTAATTGTGATTTTATAAGTCATATTAACATCACCAACACTATCCATACGATTATTAGTGTTAGTAGGATTATATCCTTTTGCCGCTAGAACATTATTTAAAGCATCATGGGCGTCAGTACCAATACTTAAGTAATAATTACCTTTTTCTAAAATATAAGTCTTTTTGCCATATGCATCATAAGTACGTAAATCTTCTTTATCAATTTCAACTTTTAATGTTTGTGCTTCACTATTAACTTCAAGAATATTAGTTTTAGCAAAGCCCACTAATTCAATTGCGGCTTTTTCTACATTGTTTTCTTGATCATATTCGGTATATGGTTTAGATAAATATACTTGAAGAGTATCTTTTCCTACATATTTATCGCCAATATTCTTAATATCAAGGGTAACAATATATTTATCATTTGATTCAGTGAATGTTGGATTTGTTCTTTCAAATTCGGTATATGATAAACCATAACCAAATGGGAACGCTACTTCATTTTTATAGTTCCAAGACGTACCATCAAAACTACCATTACTTCCACTAGCGTTATAGCGGTCTAAGACATAATCTTCATAACGAGTTTCAAAATATTTATAACCAACATAAATTCCTTCTTGATAAACAATATATTTTAAATTGTGTGTTTGATAATAATATTTATATTCATCATTTAAATAAGGAATATCTTTTAATCTTTCTTTAATATCATCATTTGTCCAAGTGTAATCACCAAAGTTAGCGTTACTTGGTGCAAGATGATTGTTCATTAATAATGTATCAGGAGTATGTCCAGACATTACATAATTGGAATTAGATAATACATCAGCGACTTGTACTAAAGATTCACTACCACCAATACCAGTCCATACACAAGCATCAATAGCGTATTTATCTTTGATAATTTCTTTACATTGTAATGGATTAGCGGTATTAAGTAATAAGACAATTTTCTTAACTTTTCCTTGTGCTTTCTTCTCTGCTAGTTTGGTAAGAATCTCAGCTTCATCTTTAGTTAATTCAAGGTGATTCATACCGCCATCTACATCGGTTTCGTTATTTTCAACATTATCGATAATATCTTGGTCTTCACCAGCACGACGAGAAATTACATAAACAGCAGTATCATAAGTTGTGAT
>CALBGF010000145.1 GCA_937893635.1 uncultured Mollicutes bacterium
CAACCGTAAATTATAATTTTACTCTTGTATTACTAAGATGCTTAAAAGCCACTCAATCATGGGTGGCTTTTTTAGTCGTCAAAAAACTGCTTTAGTATGTAAAGCAGTCATATGTTATTTATTTGAATTTGCAATAATTTTTAAAGCAGCTTCTTTTACTTCTTCTTTAAGCCATTCCGGTTCAAGAACTTCACAATTACCTTTATAATACAAAACAAATCCAATCATACGTGGTTTATAACTCATATCAAGTTCAATAATTGTATATTCTTTAACTGCTTCAACAATTTTTTGATTTTTACCATAAGCTTGTAGTTTAGCATAAATAGCATCTAGTCCATAAAATTTTAATTTAACATGATAATACTGTGTATTACCTAGCATACCAAATTGATCAAGATAATCATGCTCATTATAATATAAATCTTTTACAAATTTTTTATCTAAAACAGTCATTTTAACAATTCTACAAAAATCAAAGAAGCGATAATCATGAACTCTTTCACAAAAGCCATGAACAAACCATCTATGATTATACATAAAAATTTTATAAGGAAGAATATTACGACCGCGCACCTCATTATCACTTGATATATAATCAATATAAACTATTTTTTGTTCTTTGATAGCTTTTTCAAATTCAACATATATTTTATTGATTTGTTCCAATGACATAAACATAGAAAAGCCATCAAGTTGAGTTACTTCATTGTATTGTTGATTTGTTAAGTCAATTCTAGAAAATATTTTTGCCATTCCTTGAATAAATTCTTTTCTTTTTGGGAACGTTGTTCGATTAACAATATAAGAATATGCTCCTAAAATACTATCTTTTTCTTCTGGTAATAATTGAATTGAAGGTAATATATTCTTAGAATCAAGTGTATAACCTCCATATCTTCCTGGAACAGAGTTAATATAAAAACCTGCTTCTTCTAATTCTTTACGATATTCAATGATATTTCTTTCGTTAGTGTCAAGTAAAGCCGCTAATTCGGAGATTTTATACGGCTTACCTGAATTAAGAATTTGTAACATTTGAATACACATTGCTGCTTTTCCCATAAATATACACCCCTGTTACTTTAAGATAAGAAAAGTAAACATAATGATTACTACAATTAATAATACTATAATAATGTATTCTTTTATATCTTTTTCTTTTTTGTGACGGTTATTTTGTGGTGTTTTTGTCTCTTCAATGTGGGAAAAGCTTTTATTTTGTGGTTGTTTTTCTTCTTGAATATTTTTCTCATTATTTTCAATACTTAAAATTTTATCTAAACTATTTTGAAACTTATCCACCATTTTATTTACTTCATTAATTGCTTCTTGATCAAAATCGCCATAATAATACGCATCATCATAAACAATATCTTTAATATCATCTAAAGTGTCATTTAATATTTTAAAATCATCTTCAAAAAGCATTTTATCTTTAACACTTAAGTTATCAAATACTTCTTCTAAATCTTCTAACAAATTAGATAACCCAACATAAGTTTGCTCGTCTAATTTATCACTTCTGCTTAACAAACTATTAATCGAATGAATATATCTATAAAACTTTTTCTTTTTGTTTGTCATGTCCATACTTGATTTCATCCTTTGAATTAATATATTCTACATCATTATTAACATTATTCATTATCACGAGTGGGTATCCAATATTAGTGCCATATTTAATAGCATGGTCTAAACATTTTAAAACCATTTCTCTAGCATCTAAATCACTATTTTTTATTTCTTGATATTTAATGACTAACTGTGTTGTACCAATTCCTAAACAAACCATTTCATTAGATTCTAATACTCTGCCATATTCATCAATAACAAAAAGTTTATTTAAAGTAGTTATAATAATTTCGCTTGCAATTTCATATCCGTAATCATTATCACGACATGTTTCCATTGAATTTTTACAAGTTTTAAAAATTTTCGGTATTACTCTATTTATTAAGTAATTATATGAAATATCTTCTTTACCATCTAATAAATTAGGAATATTTTTTATTACTTGCCCGCAATTGGCATCTCCTGATGTTGCTATAAAACAATGCTTAGATCCTAAAATATGTTGGATTTTCCAATTATTTTGATAATTGGCCAAATGTTCAATATTAGGTTCACGAGTTCTTACACCATCGGATCCAATATATATTTTATTATTTTTCTTAATTGCAATTATTGCTGTCATAAATGCTAGTTCCTTTCATTAAACCGATAAAAGTTTGTTAATGTAATATTTAACATTATAGTCTTTGGTGTTAATCGTAACATAACCTATGGCATATTTCTCTCCACAAATACCCGCTTTTTGAGCTATTATAGATAATAAAAAACTTTCATCGTGTACTTTAACATTATTTTCTTTTGAAATTAATATATCAAAGTAAAGAGAATTTGATGAACCTTTTGTTATTTCTTCGATATATTCAAAATCAATAATACGATATATTTTTCCTTCTGATATAACAAATAATTCAGTATCTTCAATAAAAACATTAAAATTTGATTTTGCAATTAATTTTTTTGCCTTAGGAATAAAAATATCTTTTAAATATTTAAAATTTATATGCTCATTTTTATTGAATAAACTAGGATTTGCAAATATTATTTGCCCTTGTCTTGCACTTGAACAATTTATAACAATCACCTTGCCATATTTATTATTTAAAACTCGCAATTGAAGATTGTTTTTTACTTTTAAATCATAAGAAAGTGAAGAATAATAAGTTAATTGTTGCACAACATATATCGTATCATTTTCTTTATAAACTATTGCTTCCGCCATTTATAATTCCTCCCAACAAGAAGAGATTTCTGTCGTTTCTATACTTCCATCTTCATAAAAAACTAATAATTCGCTTGTATTGGATTTATATACAATAAAAGGATATTTTGATTCAGATAATATACAATTTGCTTCTTTAAATATTGCTTTTAACATATCAATGCCGCTTAACTTTTTATCATATCCTTTGTATGCTTGGAAGACATTATAATTTTCACCCGAAGCATTAAGATTACATACCAAGTCCACGCAACTAGGTCCGATATCATAAATTTTATTCCCTTCCATAATCATTAGTTCAAATACCGCATCCACTACAACGTATGATTTAATTGTTGCGGCATCATTTTCAACTAAAAAATTCACATATTTAGGATATAACTCTTTAAGAATAAACTCTTTTGTTAATGGACAAGGAAAATCATTAGGGTTAATTTCATTAACAAATTTATAAAATAACTTATACTCACCAACATAAGCAATTACAACATTTTTAAATTTTTGAATCTTAGCTTGTCGACTATTAATATCGAACATCTGACTACAACTTAATAATTTTAGTGTATCTGCTGCCAAAAAAGATTCATCGCCACATTGATATCCTAATATAAATCCCATATAAATTCTTCCTTCCTAATTTTTTTAACACTTCCATCAAAAAAAGACATACTCCAATAATCATCATTTGTGTTTCCATAAATTTTAAAAATATTTTCTTTTTGTTTATGAATATCATATAATTCCACCAAATCATCTAATAAATTTAGAAGACTACCATCTTTTGTATTATAATTATCAATTATGCCTTGCGGCACAAACTCATCATGATATTCATTGATTTCTCTTACTAGCATAATGGAAGTAATGTGATAGGCTTTGTTATCAACGATGATAATTATTTCACCATCAAACCCTATCGTATGGTTTTTTTCATTTCTTCTCAATTGATGAATTTTTTCTAAATATTCAATCATATCAATTTTTAGACTATTCATTATATAACTAAAATCAAATTGCTCAATATCTTGGAATTTTTCTTGAAATAACATCTTTAAGTATATTTGTGCAATTCTTGGCATTCCTA
Organism: uncultured Mollicutes bacterium; assembly: GCA_937893635.1. The sequence continues at coordinate 3,879 of CALBGF010000145.1, forward strand.
TAAATAAAATAGTAATGTTATGTTTCGGATTTTCAACAAATTGAATAGCAGCGCTATTAGAACCAGCATATTTATTTATAATTTCATCCATCATCGGCCTATGTTGAAAAGCAAAATCAAAGCCTTTCTCGGCTTTTTTTAATAAAAATATGTTCATAATAAAACTCCTTATTGTACAGAATAAAAAATTGTTGAATTTCAGTTATATTTAATTTTAACGTCCATTCAACAAATTGATATGCATTGCTATTTCACTTATTTTTATAGCAATGCATATTTAGATTATATGTTAACTTTATTTTATCACTTAAATGTTAACAATTTGTTTTAATTGTTTGATAGTAACAAATTTATTTTTTTCTAATGCATTTGCCACTAAAGCAATTTCGTTTTTATATTGAGATACAATATTTGTAGCTTTTTCTTTATATTCTCTTAGCTTAATATTTGCTAGTTCTTGTCCATGTTCATTTAATGAACGAGCAACATGGTTCTTTTTAGAATCAACTTGCGAATATTCTAATCCAAATGCGCCTTTTGCAATGCATAGTTCTAATGCTTTTGTTACTCTATTGATATCATTAATAGAGTAATTTGATTCTTCTTGGAAGAATATATCTTGAACCACTAATTCTGCTAAAGAGGCAATCGCATCATTTATCATTTGACTATAAGTTCTATTTTCAACCACTTTATATGCTTGATCATAAACTCTATATTTATCAGTAATCTTGTTGTATCCTGGGTCATCGGTAACATCAACATATGTATATTCCTTGTTAAGGACAACATTAGTTACTGTTTTAGCAGCAAGCCCATATATTGCTTTTTTATTATCTAAGACATAATCAATGTAATCATATCCGAACAATGTTTTTTCAACATTTTTTATGATAATATCATCAGTTAATGTTTTATTAGATTTTCTAGCATCTTCAATTGATTTATTAATAATTTCTATTATTTCTAGGCTGGATGCTCCACATATTCTTTTAACAATAGTTTCAATGTCTACATCTTTATCATTAACATCTTTTAAACAATTTTCAATGAGAAGTCTTCTTTCATCATTATCTGGTGATAATAATGTTATTCTTCTTACTAAATATTGTTCTTCTAATGTTAATGGTAAATCAAATAGTGGTAATCTAGTGGTGATAATAGCAAATACATTAGTAGTTGTTTTTAACTTTTCAACTAATTGATTTAGGATATCTTTTTTAACATTACGATTAGTTTTAAGTTCTTCAAAGCTATCAACTAGTAATACTATAGTTTTAGTATTATCTAATGAATCTAAGATAGACTTAAACTTTTCGCTAGCATCTTCACTATCAATTAATTCTTTGCAATTAATTTCTTTTGAAGCAACTCCACTATTTTCAATGATTGCTTTAGCTATAGTTGTTTTGCCATTTGCGGCTTCACTTTCAATAGCGAATGCTTTTGGTAATTCTTTTAGTTCTTTTTGATATTCTTCATAATTTTTAAGAAGGTTGATAATTTTAATTGCTTCTTCTTTTGCTGCGTTATATCCGATAATTTTATTTAATGATTTATATTCGTTTGTGTTAGTCATAATTTTAATTTCCTCCACATAATTTTGTTTTATAAACTTTGTTTTCTATTTTTAAAAAGATAATGATATTTTGATTTTTAATTATTTATGATTATTTAATATTGAATTTTAAGATATTTATCGAATCCTTGTTTAATAAAGGATTCGATAAATTATATTTTAAGAGTTAGTTATCTTGCCATAGGCATCTAAATGCCTTAAGGACAAAATATAGACCAGATTTTCTAAAGAAGATGTCATGAAATACTCCACCGCATCCGCTTCTTCTCATCGTTCTATAATTTATAGCGAAGATAAGTAATCCAACTATACACATAAGCCAAGCAAGTACGAAGCAAATAACGAACGCTACCGCTAAGAACAAGCTTGCAATTACTCTAGGGACAAATAATAATGCTTTTTTCATAATTTTAATTTCCTTTATAAAATTATTTTAAGCTTTAATTAATTTTAACAAACTCTTTAAGCTGCTCTGCAGTTATGAATTTGTTTGTTATTAATTCTTTAGCAATCAATTCAATTTCATGTCGATATTTAATTACAATTTTAGTTGCTTTAGCTTTATATTCGATTAATTTGTTATTTAGCAACTCTTTACCATGCTTATTTAAAGAAGTATTTACTCCGTGTCCTTCATAGTCTGGTTGAGTGTAACCTAACCCAAGGGCACCATTTTTAATATATTTCTCTAATAATAAATAAGCTTGGAATGTATCTGTTGAAGAATAATTAGATCCTTCTGAGAAGAATACTTCTTCTGAAGCTAATCCTGATAATTCAATAATTATTTCATTTAATTTTTCGTTAACAGATTTATTATCATCAATTGATATTTCGTCATAATAGTTATCTAAATGATTAAGTACTTCATAATCATCAGTATCTGATATATCAATGTAATCATATTCTTTATTTAAAACTAGATTAGTTACCGCTTTAGCAGCAAGGCGATATGCTGTTTTTTTATTAGGAGCGATATGTTCATGGTAATCATATCCCATTAATAATTTACCAGCATTTTTTACAATGATATCATCAGTTAATGGTTTATTTAATAATTTAGCATCTACAATTGATCTATTAAGAACTTGAATTGTTTTTAAGTTTGATGCACCATTTGTTCTTTTAATGATTGTTTGAACATCAACATTTTTGTTTTTAACATCTTTCAAACAATCTTCAATCAAGAGTGCTTTATCTTCTTTGTTTAATGGTGACATTGTTAATTTTTTAATCCAAGAGCGATCTATAGATGGTAATAACATCCAATTAATAGGCATTTCTGAAGCAATAATGACAAATAAGTAAGGATTGGTTTTTAACTTTGTTAATAACATATCCATTATTTGTCTTCCTTCATTAGAAGCAAAATCTATTTCTTCAAAGTTATCGAGGAAGAAAACAGTTGTTCTTGAATCTGTCACTCTATTCAATGCAATTTTTACTCCCTCAATTACATCTACTCGCATTAGCAATTTGCAATCAGCTTCTATTGAATTAACTTGATTACTTTCAATAATTGCATGAGCTAAAGTTGTTTTTCCATTGCCTCTATTGCCTTCAATTACTAACATTCTAGGTTGAGACTTTGATGTTGTTTGATTTTCTTCAAGGTTTTGAAGAAGATCAATAATTTTTTCTGCTTCTTTTTTAACTTCATTACATCCAATAAGTTTATTTAATTTTGTATATTCATTTGTGTTAGTCATATATTGTTTATTTCCTCCACATAATTTTTTTCTACTTTAATTTAATACATAGTTATTTAATTTTTATTTAGTTTTTTGTGTTTTCTATTTTCTTCAACACTAATTGATATTTAATTTTTTGTAAATAATATTTAATTTTTATAAATCTTTATATTTAATTTTTAATATTTAGCGAATCCTTATTTATTAATTAAAGATTCTATGAATTTAATGGTTGCTGTTATCCAACCATAGTAGCAAGCTGCATAGCCAAATGCTATGCAGAGTATCGATGAGAAAATGCTTTTGATTACTCTCATTTAAATCCCTCCTTTACTAAGATTTGTAGACTAATAATTAATCCTCCTTCTTCGTAAATAAGATAATTTCTACATAGTATTTACTGTTATACTATTGATGTAATGATGAGAAATACTCCACCAACTAAAGCGCCTAATGCAATTATGACAAACATAATTCCATAAAAGCCTCTTAAGTTCTCTGGTGTTCTCTTTATACACAAGATTGTAGAGACAATTGCAAATGCGATGAGTAATACTCCAATAATCACATTTGTGACAAGTGATAATAGAATCATTGATGTTTCCTCCCTTCTTTTTAATAATCTATGAAGTCTTTGTTCATAGACAAACGCTAGTATACGGGTTAATGTTACATTATTGATGTAACAAACTTTTTTTTGTTAATTTTTTTTTAAAATAATTTAAGTTATTTTTTTGTATGCGATTTTTCTTTTATATATCCTTATATTAATATATTAGTCTCGATACTATTTCCGTTTAGAAGATTTAACCTAATGTCTTTATCACATTCTTCACACATAGCGTCATATCTTAGCCTTTGCCATGTGTTCTTTTTTTTGTATTTAAGATTATTACGTGTTTCCCAGAATATTTCATCTTCCATATCACATAAGCGATTTTGATCTTGAATTGAATGAACTTTGAAGTATGGATCATTATTCATTTCTTTAATTCCTAAATAATATTCTTCAACTGTAATTCTTTCAACATATCTAATCGCATCTTTATGGTGATGTTTTACTCTTGGAAATGCTCTTGCTAGTTTAGCGGCTTCTTCACCATCTTCCGCTCGAAGAAATAACCATTTAAGGACATATTTGTTTTTTCCTACATGTCCACATTTAGCAAGTACTTTATAAAAATTATTCATATTAACTACCTCCTTATTTAGTTGTTAATTTAGAAGTGTAAATATTGGTATTTAATTTTTATTGACGCCACTAGTTTGGCTATATATGCATTAATTATAGTAATTAACGCTTTAACTACTATCCTCCCTTCTTTTTATTTGTTTATGCGCTCTTCCACATAAGCAAAGCAATTTTAAAATAATATGTTACACTATTGATGTAACAAACATTTTTTATTTATATTTTTTTAAAATTTTAATATCCTTTTTTTATGTTCACTATTTTGTAATACCTAGTCGAGTAATAAGAAAAAACAAAAAAAACTTCGAGGGATATCAAGAAATAAAATAGGAGTAACAGTAGCATTAGATAATCATGACCATTACTACTTTTATGTTACTTATATATCAAAGCCATCAGACAAAAGTACTTGGAATGCAATAGAAAATCATATAAAACCTAAATCACATTTAATACACGATGGTGAAAGATCACATGGAATACTTATTCGTAATTTAGAATTAACAGAAGAATATTATAAAACAGATTTTACTAAAAAGTTAAAAGATGAGAATAATCCACTGTATCCAATAAATCATATTCATGCATTGTCAAAAAGATTTATGCGAGAACATGGGAGATTTAATCGTGATAATTTGCAAGATTGGATGAATTTACTTTGGTTTATTTTATCTAAACCAAATAACAGATATGAAAAAGTTGAAAAGTTCCTAGAACTAGCTATAAATTCTCCACATTTAGTGCGATATAGAGAGGTTATGAAATAAAATCGCTCATTTTATGGGATTTTTCATATCCGCTGTGTAAAGGAGAATTTTAGTAAAATAAAATGAGATATTCGTTAAATGTAGAGAATAGTTCGTGTTCTTGCTCTGAGATATCTAAAGGTTTGATTCGTGTTATTACGAAAGATACCTTTGAAAAATATGCAATTAAGATAGATTCAAAAGAAAATGAATATTTTACATTAAATCTATTAGATACAGAAAATAAAACTCTTGAAGATTTTAAAACACTTATGCTTTATTACAACTTCAATTTATGTACATCCATAATGAATAAATCTTCTTTTGATAAATATATTCGTTCTATTTGCTTAAAATAATCCTTATTTATCATTCTTTAACTCTTTTTATCACAACAACTGAAAAACTTTGGTTATAACATATTTATAGCAAAATTTAAATTGATTTTCTTGATTTTTTCCAGTACTCAATCATTTCATCATATGTTGCAATAATTCTTTTTACTGAATCTATTGCAGATTCATAATACTTCTTTTCGTTGTCAATTTCATCTTGACTATAAATCCTTTGATTCCATTTCATTTCTTCTTGCATCTTTATCCATCTCATTTTATTGTATCCAGGCATTGCTGAAACTGTGAACGAATGATTCGTTGTTAAATCAACCATAATTTGTAAATCTTTTTTTAATGTCTTTAAATAATTATTAAGATTATCATCTTTACAAATAAATGAAGCATTATCTATTGTTCTTCTTAGTTCTTCTGGTTTTTCTAATTCATCTAAGGAAAAAGCAGTATCAAATGTGAATCCACCATTTCTAACTGACCATTCGAAACCTTCCATAAGTTCAATTGTTTTATTCATTATGTCATCATCTAGATTTACTAATTTGTCAGAAACAAGTTTATCAACGTATAAATTATCGAGATGTTCTATATCTATATTATTATTTTTACAAACTTTTAGTAATTTTATATTTTGAGCTTCAATTTTATCGCAATATTTTACAAAATATATATTCACAATCACTGATAAAGTTATAGAAACAGTAACTGCAATTGACTCAATTTTAATTGCAAGTACATTTTTATCTGAGAACGCCTCTATTATCAACAATATCCCTAAAATAATTGAGGCAATATATAAGCCCCACTTTACATATTTTAAACATTTATTTAATATTACATTTTTCATTTTGCTTATACCTCTCCAATAATGGTAATAACCATTTATAAATCCATATTTTGTTTCATAGTTAGAGTCCTCATACTATTGTTTCTACATATGGATCGTGTTCTTTATATACTACTTTCTCGTGCTCTAGAATATTTGGCTCTATATAAAAATGAAGTTCATTATATGAATAATCAATCAAACCTTTCCTAATCATTAATTTTTATGCATTTTCAAATTATTTTTTAAATCACTCGCTTGTTATTAGTATTTTATCACACAATCATATGATTGTGTAGTATCTTTTCAATAATAACACCCAGTCGTAACTAACATACCTTGTTTATTACCATGCATTGCAACTAATTGATAACACAAAAATGATATTGTTGTTAATGCATCCGAAGATTATCAAACAAAATGTTTCAACCAAATCATTTAAAACGAATATTTATAATAATACTTTTTTGCATTCTATTTTCATTTATTATTAAAGTTTTTTTAACTTCTTTATGATAATTCTTTGGTATTATGCTTAATCCATCTAATAGCCATTCCAACTATTTGTATGTTATTTCTAACAAATTATTTTGTTCCTTTATCCAAATGTATTTGCTTTCTTCTAATCGATTATATATCAACCAAAAACCATCTTCACCCCAATACAATATTTTTATCTTGTCTTTGCTTCTACACATAAATATTACTGCTACATTATCCATTATATTAAACTCAGAATTTATCGTTTTTAGTTTTAAACATAATGAATCAATACCACATTGAAAATCAATATAGACAGTTACAATATAAAATGTTGGTTTCATTTCTCATTTATACATTTAAACACGCCTTTATTATTGTTTTAATCAAGCCTTCGTTTAATTGATTAAAAGCAAATGTTAAATCATTTATTTTAAATGTAAGCGTAAAAAAGGCCGTCTATTTAATTAGACGACTTTTTTGCTAAACATCA
>CALBGF010000146.1 GCA_937893635.1 uncultured Mollicutes bacterium
ATTATTTTTCAATCGCCATTTTCTTCTCTTTTTGAAGTTTATCAAACTTAGTATGCGCTGTCTGACACATATAAGTAATATCAAATGGCTTCATTTCAATTTGTTCTACTGAAACACAACGTCCACGTTCCCAATTCTCTCCTGTATAATCATGAACATGTCCAAAGATATTAAAATAACCTTCTGGTATTAATTCATGTGGCATTGGTTCGTGGCTTAAAAAGATATAATGCCAAAGCAAAATCGGTCCGTCATATACGGCTTCAAATCCTGCCTTAACATATTCCGCACTCTTGATAACGTCATGGTTGCCGCGCACAAGGTATTTATGACCATTTAATGCGCCAATTAAAGCAATCAAGTTGTCATTCATTTTGCGATCTAAAGTAAAATCGCCTAAGACATAAACTTTATCATCTGCTTTAACGACATCATTCCATCGCGCAATAAGAATGTTATCCATTGCTATAATAACTTTTCCATTTGTATCGTCCAAATAGGCGAGTTCAGGAAAAATCTCATTAATATATTTTCTACGTATTGGACAATATTTAACTATATTGCGGTGTCCAAAATGTGTATCCGCTATAACAAAAGTTTTATTCATACTACCTCCTACTTGAATTTAATTAATCCATCTCCATTTAAAGTTTGAGATTGATAAATAAATCCTAAATCTCCACCTGTTAAATCACGAGCGCCAACACCCATAATTAACAATGTGCCATAGATATACTCATCTGAGTGCTTAATGTGCGCAATAGGTAAACCTTCTATACATTGTTCTTGATAATAAATACGATAATCTTGGCAGTTAGAGTCATTATAACCATATTGTAAATCTTCATAACCATAAGTGGTTATATTTCTGATACCAGTGCCAAATATATCTGTAATAACATGATTAGTTCCTAAGTCAAGGTCAATAAAATTCACTTCACCATTTTTAACAATAATACAACGGCAAATTTTATCATCATTCATATTAATAATCACCTTTCGCACTTTAACCAAGTGTTTCTGCCAATTTAGCACGACTTTCATCACTCACTTCGCCAAATAATTTATTTAATACATAACCTTCTACTGCGCTATAACACGCATGTTTAATATAAGCCTTTGAAGCCGCGCATTCACTTTTACAATAATTTTTGCGGCGACAAAGACTACAGTCTCCTTGTAATTTCCATTGTTCATTTCTTTCCATATTAATTTCCTTCTTTCTTTTTACATATATATTATACAACAAAATGGCGGTTATGTCAAACTATTTAACCGCCTTAATCAAAAATATTTTAATGGTGCCTGAACCTTGAGTCGAACAAGGATTTCGGGTGTTTCAGACCCGCACATTAACCGCGTCTGTCATCCAGGCATTGGCACGGAGTAAAGGAATCGCACCCTTATTAACGGTTTTGGAGACCGTGGCTCTACTATTAAACTAACTCCGCAAAAGACTGAGTTAATTACGCTCAGCCCTATTTTATACATTTTACATATGTAATGGAATTTCAACCAATAATACTGTCTATTAGGTATACCATATCACTCTTGATACGGCGACATTTAATATCATATCACTCTTGATATGACAACTTTTAATGTCCTATTTAAACAGTTAGCGGATTATTTGTAGCAATTAGCACCTCAAGATAGCTATTCTCAAGTGTGAATCCTACTTATTCACCGCGTCCGAACAAATCTATGTATATTCGGACTTATTTTTAATGATATGCTATATATTGCCACCGCATATCAGGTAGGATTTCTTATGGAGTTTACTGTCTCCAATTAAATTGAAGTTTGTGGTTCTTCAGCTAAGGATTAACAACCCACTAAGGACCCATTGTTTTCTGCGGCAACCCGCAACAGTTTTCCTTACGCCTGCAACTGATAAATCGGTCTGTTCTTCTGCCATTAACTTCAAATTGGCACACGTGAGACGGCCCGTGTATGCGTCTTCACTTACACTGTAAGTTTGGATTACGTATCCAAGCCAGTTTTATTATAAAACTGCGCAAACTATTTTGAACGTTCAGCCATACCAAACAGGCTCGGCGAGTTTTAAAGAGTTGTCTTTCTCTTGGCATCCCGTAAAGGAGTCGAACCTTTATTGTTGGTTTCGTAGACCAATTTCCTATCCATTGAAAGAACGAGATAAATGACTACTTCGCGGTTCGCTTCGCCTTACGCTCCGCTGCCGCGTCAATAGTTTCACGATGAATAGAGATTACTTTTGAAAAAGCGCCATTTTTAATAAGAGTCTTAAGAGATACAGGAGTGTAATTGATTTGCTCTGCACAGACATTTATACCTTCACTCTTATGAGTATGAACGTGTCCGTGAATATTAACCATATGCGGAACCGCAATAGGCTCATGAGAAAGGACAATTTTATCACTAATAGTTAAAATTCCTTCATATACCTCATCAAACAACTTATTGTCATAGGTAATAATTAATGCACCGTTATAATCGACTTTTTTCACAACGCACTCAGATGAATAATAATCAATATTCTCTGGTGGTATTGCGAATTGAGTAATATTTCTCAAATATTTAGTTCTACCTTTATCGTGATTACCCATAATCAAAACCTTATAGCCACGAATTTTGCGGACCCAACTAAGGTCTCCGATGTCGCCGCACAAGACGATAGTATCATTTTTACCTAATACCGAGTTAATTCTCTTTAATTGCTCGGCATCAGATATACCTCTTATTTTATTCATATACTTATCACCAAAGTGAGGGTCTGAATAAAAATAAACTGAACCGCCGTGAAACCAATGTTCAAACGGCTTATATAAAATATTTTCCATATTAACCCTCCTTTCCTTGATTAATAATCTTTTCTATATAATTCAATTAAATCTTTTGCATATTCAACTAATTCTTTAAACTCATTAAATTTTTTACCTTTAAGTTCAAAAGTTCTAAATAAAAAATCTTCATAAATAATATTTTCACCATGTGGTTTAACAATACCAACTATAAAATACATATTATTAAATCTAGCTTTCTGTTTAATATAGATACCCTTTGTTAATGGCAAGTTTTCAAATACAAATTGATTATTTTTAATGCCTTTAAATTTCTCAATAGGCTCTAATCTAAAATGAGAAAAATTCGCATTAATCAAATCAAGAATTTTATCTTTTAACATATCTAGCCCCTATTAATAATCGTCTTCTGTATCTTTTTTACTAAATTCTAATAAAATTTTTGCATATTCAATAATGTTTTTAAATTCGATAAATTCATCTGCGCGAATTTCATCAATAGTTCTAAAACCGCAATCTTCGTAATCAAAACCTTCTTTACCGATTTTAACTGTGCCAATTACAAAATAACTATCAAAATTTTTTGACTTTTTCTCGATATTAACACCTTCAGCAAATGGTAAAGTTTCAATAGAATCTTTTTCGCCTTTAATTAACTTATCTACGCTTTTAACACGTATAATAGGTGCTAATCTAAAATTCGTAAAAGTTGAATTAACTAAATCAACCAATTTCTTTAATGCCATACAATTTCCTCCTCAAGTAAATAAATCTTTCTTTTTCTTTTTACATATATATTATACAATAGTTTTAAGGCTTTGTCAATAGATATTCTGACTATTTTCATTATTTTGGAGACTCATAACGGATTCGAACCGCTAATCATTGGGTTGCAGCCAATTGCCTTGCCATTTGGCTAATGAGTCATGGTGCTCACTGACAGACTCGAACTGCCAACCGCCTGTGTGTAAAACAGGAACTCTCCCAATTGAGTTAAGTGAGCAATGGGTGGAGATATGAGAATTGAACTCATGAATTCGCTTTCACAGAGCGACATCTAGACCACCAGATTCATCTCCACAGTAGTAGTGAGAATTAATCCCACCAAGAACGCATATTCGCGGCGATATAACTGAAGAACTTAATATAAGCTTCTTGAGCTTCTTTGTCATCTGCTATAAAATCTTCAGTTGTCCAATCTTTTATATTAGGAGCCATATCGTCTCTTGCGACTGCTTCCATTCCTAATCGATACGCGATTTTAAGAGTTTCAACTATTGGATCGCGAGTTTCGTCAATTTGCCAAACATTATCGCCGCAAGAATAATAGTCAAGTCTGCGTTTAATCATTTTGATTAAAATTTCGACCATTGAGAACCAATCATATGGTTTTTCCTCTTCTTTAATATAGCGGATTAATTGTTTTTCATATTTCTTTTGCGCCTTACGATAGCGGCGAATACCACGTTTTTCTTCATGTGATAGTTTAGTAAAATAACTCATATTTTTTTGGCTCCTCTACTTCAAGTATCATATCATCTTCAGTAGTAATTTCAATAGTTTCAGGAATATTCTCTTGAGCATATTCTTTTATCGAACCCCATAAAATAGAGTCGTTTTCATATTTTCTATTGCGGTTTAAATAACTTTCATATGCGGGATTTGGAACAGTAATAGTTTTTACATTAGTCAGAGTGCATTTGTAAAACATTTTTTCTCCTTTCATAAAATTTGCTTCATTTTGAATAAAAATAGACTTATGGAGCCGCCCACGAGACTCGAACTCGCAACCCGAATATTACAGGTATCCTATTCTACCAATTGAACTAAGGCGGCAATGGCGGGCAGTAGAGGAATCGGACCTCTCAGGATTGTTTAACAGACAATTGTTTTACCACTAAAACTAACTACCCAATGGTGATCCTGGCGGGACTCGAACCCACGATTCTACTGTGAAAGAGTAGTGTCTTTACCTCTTGACGACAGGACCAATGGCGGAACATGTGGGACTCGAACCCACGCTCTTTTCCGTGACAGGGAAACGCGATAACCAACTACGCTAATGCTCCAATAAAAAAACAAGGTTTGCGCCTTGTTTTGTAGTTAAATTAATTTAGGTTTAATTAAAAACTTGGCGACTTTAAAAATACGATTTCATTATCGTTATGAGTTGTTTCAAAATTAACGCAATTTAATGTAATCATACTTTTAACTCCTTTAATATCTACGGCACGCCCAACCAAAAGTAAAACAATTGGTCGGTAATCCGCTCACGCTTTGATATGCGAGATTTTTATAGGTCTACCTAAGAGAAATCTCTACTCAGATAAATAAAATTAATTTCTTAACTTTTATTTACATATATATTATACAATATATTTTTGAATTTGTCAAGAAAATTCGCACTAATTAGTGAAGATTTTTATCGTTCGTCCTCATCATACCAAGGACCATCTTCATTTAGTTCTTCATATTCATCATCATCGTCATTATCGTTATCGACTACGGCTTCACCGTTAGTAGCGTCGGCTTTTCCGACATTATCACGACTAGCCAAAACTTCGCATTGGTCGCTTTCTGTTAACTCACAAAAAGCATTTCCGTCAATAGTATCACACCAAGAAACAGTCCATACATCACCATTTTCTTCGTTTTCATAAAATACTACTTGATAGTCATTCTCTGCAATAGTTTTTGCTAATTCCGCGGCGGCATCAACACCCTTAACCGTAATATATTTTCTTCCTATTAATCTATTCATATTATTTTCTCCTTTTATTACTTTAATTTAGTCTAGTTGATATAAGCTTCTCCATAGAAATTTCCGCAATCTTCTATTTCATAGTCATCAACTTCAACATTGTAGCTATCATTTTCAAAAGCTTCTTCTGCTATTGCTAAAGCTTCTTCTTCGCTTTCTGCATTAACAATAACTTCACCATGTCCATATTTTAAATATCCTCGAACATATTCTAAATTTTTACATACTTTAAATTCCATACTTTTCTTTCTCCCTTTTTACTTTAATATACAATTTTTTCTAATTATTTAATTTAATATCTTCAAATTCATAAATCTTTTTATTTTCTGTTTCTAATAAAATTACCAATTAACCAAGCAACAGTCGTAAAAGTCATTGTTCCCTTCTTTATCTTTGTTCTCTATAATAAGCTTCTTCGTATGCTTTATTACTATCATCAATCATAATTTGTTCATCTTCTGTTAATTCGCAAAAATCATGTTCTGGAATACACCAAGAAACCAACCATATATCGCAATCATCTTCATACAAACAAACTTTATAATGATTTTTCGCAATAACTTTCGCAAGTTCAATGGCTTTATCAATACCTTCAACCGCAATATATTCTCTTGTTAATCTATTAACCATATAATTTCTCCTTTTCTTATCTTACATATATATTATATAATATTTTTTAGGCTTTGTCAATATATAAAATCGCTAAAATGAAAAAAGAGGGCATTTAGCTCCTCTTAATTCTCTTTATGTTTATCTTCAAGAACTTTTTTAGTTTCGTCATATAATTTCAAGAAATTTTCATCGCACTCATTACGATTTAATATTTCTCCTGTTTCGCTATTAACTTTTACAACAGAACCGTCTAACATTTTTAATGTTAAATTGCCATCTTCGTCTTCTTCAATATCGTGTTTTGCTAATTGATTATCTGCGACTAAATTGAACATTTTATCACCAAATTTTCTGACTTTAAGAAAATCAGTAGTATAGTTTCTGTATTTAAAAGTTTTTTCATATACTGAACAATTATCATTTTCGGCGTTTTCAACAATATATACTACTTTAACTTTACCACCGTGCATATCAAACTCAACTATTACTTCAGCACCTGTTAAACTTACTACTACGCGGTAAAAACTCTCTCCAAGCGGATCTGTCTTCACTTTATCTTTTGTTAATAATTCATAGTTGGCAAGCAACTCAATTAGAAATGTGTTGATAAAGTTTGTATAACATTGCGCTAAAAATTCTGTATCTAGTTCATATTCTTCTTCGCGTTGATTACCAAAAAAGTAATGAACTACCGCTCCAATAATAAATCCGCACACAAAAATTGCGCAGCCCCATAAAATTTCAACCGCCATTATAATACCTCCACATTAGCTTTTGTTGTATCGTCTTCATCGCTTACCATTAACATCTTTTGTTCCATTAACATAATAAAAAATGCGTAAGCGCTAAATTTAGTTTTATCACCGCGCACTGAAACGGCGTTATCTTTTTCTGGATATGTGCGCATTACCTCGCACAACTCGTCCCAAGTTAAATTCTCAATATTAAATTTTGCGCAATCAGCGATAAAATCTTCTTGAGTATAATCTATTTCATACTCTTTCTTAATTACTCTTGTCTTTGTAAATTTAATTGTGTCATTCATAATTCTTTCTTTTCCTTTTCTTTATATAAATATTATACTATAAAATGCGCGGCTTGTCAAGTAAAAATTGCGCTATAAGCATAAAAAGCTTCGTAAAACCGCGGCTCAATGACGAACAAGGACACTATCCAAGGCAAGCAAGAGTTAAAGCAATACCACCTAAAACCATTGCCATAATTGTCGCTAACATTAATGGAATACAGTAGTATCCTCTAAGATTTTTAGGTGTGCGGGCAAAATAAACTCCTAGTGCGATAATTATCCCAACACACATAATAGCATAAATACCTACTGCTATAATAACTAACCAATTCATACTAATTTTCCTCCTTAAACAAATTATCAATAACCATTCTAATATCGGCTTGAATTTCTTCTACTGTGTAAATTTTACCAGGAATATTAACATTAAACTCAAAATCTCCTGCGTGTGCGTAATCCCAACCAATAAAGTTATCTTTTTTAAAGCGGTCTGGTAAGTTTACCACAACATGACTTAATGTGCCAAAGAAATTAATTCCACCATGCGCGCCTTCAATATATTTTTCTTGCTCATACTTTTCATCATCTGAATAATCAATTTTACTTTCTACATAGGCGCAAGGATGATTTCCCGCAACAGTAGTAATAACCCAATAATGGTCTTTATATACGCCTCGTGCCACACACTCAACGCATCTATCTTCTTGTTTAAAATAAATTCTATCGTCCATTTGCTACTTTCTCCTTGTAAATTAAAAATTCTTCATAACCATAGTTCTCAAAATTACTTGGGCAATATTCATAACCATATTCCAAGTCTCCCGCCGCCATTAATGCTAAATACTCTTGCGGCATACCTTTAGGTCGTCTAACAATCATAATGTAAAGCGCGTCAATTAAACCCTTATGTTGGTCTAACGCTTTTATTTCACGCGCAACGTAAATTACTTTACTATCAATATCTTTACCACTTAACACATATTCCTCAAATTCCTTCTCAGTAAGTTTAACAGGCTGATATTTCGCCATTAAGCGTCTAAAAACCCTTGAGTTATGTAATTCCTTTTCATCGGCGTCAATATCGCCGCAGTAGTTAGAGTAAATTTTATAGTCCATTAGTGTTTCCTCCTTTTTAACTATTTATCTTTTATATAATTATTATACTAAACTTTTGAGGCTTTGTCAACTAATTTTTGCTATTAATTTAAGGCAAATTAAGCTCAAAAAATCAGAGCTAACTAATTAATCATCTCTTGGTCCGCACAAAGAGAAATCTTCTCTTCCGTCCATAATTGGCGCGGCAACGAATACATATATGTTAAATTCATTTGACCAAAACTAAAGAAGTTATTTCGTTCAAGCCAACCATCACGCACCAATTGTTCAATTTGATGACCTAAATTATTGCGGCTCAACCCTGTCTCTTCGCAGATTAAACGATATGAATGTCCCCAACTAGGTGCCTCCGCAGAAGAAATATAGAAGTAAAAGTAAAAGAATAAGCGTGTTAAAGGACAACGACTTTTCTTCGGCAACGTTTGAGCATATTTATACCAAGCCGCCATTACTTCCGCGGGAATAAGCACGACAAAGTCTTTACCACTGTGCGCGATTACCCTATCATAATGCGGCGCCCAACTAGAACGTGTTATATCAAGGCTTTCGCGTGTTAACTCATATGTATCCTTCTTAATTGGCAATTGATAGGAATAAGTGATTGAATATTTGTCGAAGTTATATTGTAATTTTTCACCGCACATATAAATGAAGTATAAGTGATAATAAAGTTGTTTGTTAGATAAATCAGATTGTAATAATGGTATTTTTTCTAACATATGACCTCCTAAAGTCAAAAGACTTATGTTAAGATAAAAAGATTAATGTGTAGCAAAAAGAAGACTATTATAAATATAAGATTAGAACATTTTTAGCTTCTCAGTAATAAAAAGTATTGATGATAATTTTAGTTCAATTAGTTGCGGTAGCAACAGCTTGATTAATATTAAAAAAATTGTCCTAGCTACGAAACGGTGAATGAAGAGAGGAGCTTTAGCTCCGCTCGAATCGTTCGTATCCCCCTAAAAGGGGGTTGGGGGTAGATATATAAAATTGATATAAAGCGAGCTTGCGAGCGCTATCAATTTTTATATCGTATAGAGGTGAAACAGGGAACAAAATGAATTCTTAACGCCGTGAAGCCAAAAAGCTTCGTAAAGCCGCCAATCGATGTAAATCAAGGAACATTAATAAATTCATTTTATTAATTTCTTCTTACTACTGTAATTAATTTTGTCTCTTGACGTCTTGCCTACTTCGGCAATTCAATTAGTAGATTCGCACTGCGTGCTCATTCTACTATTGACTTTCCGTGCGCACTGCCGCGAGCCTTAAAAGGCTAGTGATAATACCTGACGATTTATAACGATATTTGACAAAAAATTAACACATGCTTGAGTGAACATAGTGAACTCAATGATTTGCGAGGTAGAAAACGAATAAAATAAAAGACAACGTTTAGTTGTCTTTATTTTCAAGAGTTTTCAGCTTCTTTTTTCTTTTTTCTTCAAGTGCCTCTTGTTTTTCTTCTGCCCTTTTAATGCGGTCAGCCTTTTTAGCGGCGTCTTGAATTTGCTTTTCTTCTCAATTATTAGCGGCAATAAATGGGTCGTAATCAATTGACTTAATCGTTGATTTTAATTCTCACGAAAAAGTAAAATCGCCAGGTTCATTTTCTGCGACAATTACTATGCCGTCTTTGGTTTCGACAATATCGAAATCAGGTAATCAAGCTTTTAAATCGTTAACGAGAGCCTTTAAACCTTCACGACGCAAATTATTGCGGGTTGATTGTTGGATTGTGAGTGCTCCTGAAGCGGTTTTGTTGGTTGAGTAGTCGGTTTGTTCAACTTCGTGTAAAAAGTTAGTAAACGCGTTAACGCTATTGACGCTGTTAGTATTGTTTTTATCGTTATTCAAAATTATATTCTCCTTTTAAAATGGTTAGCTATCGAAATTTGACAGATAACTTTTCCTATATTAATTATACAACATAATTTTCGTTTTGTCAACATAATTGTTTCAAATACTTAAAACAATTGCGAAAAAAATTATTTTTTTTTTTTTTTTTTTTTTTTTTGAAATAGTATTACTTCTATTTACATTTATATATTACACTATAATTTTAGAAAAATCAAATTTGGATTGAATATTAAATAGTTGCGAAGCAACAACAGCATTAATCAAATTTGGATTAGTAGAAAATTTTAAAGAGCATAATTGACAAAATAAAAAGAGCACTATCAAAATTGATGTGCTCAATAGTTAATAGATTAAAGCGAAGCGATAATCTATTCACAACAGCTTTAAAGACTAGTCTATTAATATACTTTTTGCTTTATCTTAAATTTGACGTGATTTAAAATTAACAAATTTCTATTCCTAATTGCTATTACACCCAATTGGGTGGTGGCATGCTTAATACGGTATTCTGCTGACCTGCCAATTTATCGGCATATGGCTAAACGGATAGTGCGCGGTCGCTATCACCGAAGCTTTACGAGCTTAAACGAGCCTTGCTAACCCTATTGAAATAGTTAGGGTTCTAGTCAAATTTTGTCTAAAAGGTAAATTTGCAAAAGCCTTCGACGCTTATGGTCGCCGCACCAAGTAGTTTCTACTACACAATTACTAAAACTAGTCAAGAATGAAGTTTCTGACAAGCATCACCGTTATGTCAAATTTTGACGTATGCTTATACTACTAGATTTCAGACCAACTGTATTAATCTAGTGAATTTTACGAGTGCGTCTCGCTTGACGACAAATATACACATTTGTTGTGTTGAGATAATGGTTTTACAAGCTACCTCGACTTGTTCAATTTCTTTGCGCCTAAAATTTCGTTAATGCCTAAATTGATTTTAGCATTAATATAGCAACTTATATGGAGTTGCCAACCAAGTAGTTCTGGGTATACTAGGACTACTAAACTTTAGTTAATTCTTTTACAAGTTCAACTACTTGTCAATTTAAAATGGTTTAAGCTAGTCGCGGCTGCAATTGATAACAGCTTTAACCGCCCTTTTCGTTAGTGATAAGGTCTCTGAATAGCGTCTAAGGCTATCCGCTTAGAGGCATAACTTTACGGACTATGCTCCGAACGCGCCGTTATTTTATTTCGTCCGCAATTTGACGAACTGCTATCTAGGGCTACCCTGACCTTCTAGGTCCGACTTTAAGCCTAATCAGCTTCAGCCGTCGTGTTTCTCGAGTCGCACGTGTCGGTGGCTTTAGGTGAGCGAACGATATCACTCAGTCGCTCTACTGGTTGAATTACGCTCTTAACATACGATGCCATTTAACTAGCGGCTTAACTAGCCTTAAACCTTAGTGTTCGGTTTTTAACATTTTTTTAAAAATCGTCAAGTTTTTAAGGACGGCTACACTACGCGTTTAACGCTTCGTTTCGCCTGCCGTAGGAAGAGTTAGGGATGGGACGTCGCTCTCTTTGCTTCGGGTCATCATTATGGACAGGTAAGTAGACTTGTGCTTTAGCCAAGCCTTCTGGGCTAAGGCGTCGATTAGGTCGCCCCAAGTATCTGAGATACTCCAACTATCTACTATTTATTCTGCGCACACCTTATGTCCGCCAACTACGGGTTTGTAAGTTCCTTCAATTATTTTAAGTGGTTTTATGTCCAAGACCGAGACTTACTACTGGCGTTTCCACTAGAAAAGATACTATTTTTACTTTTGCTATTAATATTATACAACAGTTTGCGGAGAATGTCAAAAAGTTTTTTCACTTTGAAGCGCAATAGCTTCAAAAATCCATATTTGACTTTCGCTGTTGTCGTTAGTATGTGATTTGGTTCACTATCAAACCTCGAGTTCTATGCGGCTAACGTGAACCGCCCTGCTCGTCAGTTGTCAATTGGAAGGAATCGAACCTCCTAGCAGACTTTAAAGCCTCTCCAGTTCCACTGGCTTTTGACTACGTTATTGCCTCCAGTTATTTCGTTTTGACGAATTTACTTGTGCACTTAAGGTTGTGCCAGAGACGACTGCGGGATTTGCACCCGCAACTATGCTTTTGCGCCGCCAAGTAGCCTAATTTTCCTTTTGCTTCCACTATTGTGCTACCAAAAATACTTATTAGGCGCGAAATTCTTTTGGTGAGTGTCTGATTTCGCTCTGATTCTCTGCGGTTCTTTTTAAAGAGTGTTTGACCTTTCTGAATCTCTATTGCGTAGTGTATCTTACCGACACTACTCGGTAGGTAATCCTTTTTAACGAGTGTTTCGTGCTACCTTGTGATTCTCGTGAGGGTCTTGGCAATTATAAGGCTGCCGCGGTACTCAACGTTCACTACCTAATTAAGCCTTTTTGCTCGTATGCCACTTATCGGTGGTGGTTCGATTTCGTGCTTAGGAATGTTAGACTTCACCTTCGGGTTTTACAAGTTATCCTCCTTGGGTTTGAAAGGTTTTCCTTCCTTACATATATATTATACTAAAATTTAGCGGCTTTGTCAAGAAGTTTTTTAACTATTTAGCAGGAGTTGTTGCTGAAGCTAATTTTTCAACTGCTCCATCAACTAAACCGTAAATATTAACTTCGCTAACACGAGTTCTGATAACAGGTCTTGGTTCGCCTTTTGCTAAGTTTCCTTTTTTAACTAAGCCAGTGATAATACCAGGTGCTACTTTTTCAACCCCCATTGCTGTTGCTAAATCTGATAATGCGAATGGTGAAGTGATTGCGGCGCAAGCTTTTAAAACTTCAACTTGTTTATCAGTGTAAGTGTTGTCAGTGCCTTTTTCTGTTTTTGTTGGTTCAACTGTAATAACTGTATAAGTGCTAACTGTGCTTTCGAATTCTTTTTCTACTGTTCTTTCACCGATAGGTGCAATTAATTGTTTCTTCATCATTGAAGATACATTACCAGCAACTAATTCTATTCCAGTAGCTTCGCGTAATTCTGCTAAAGTTAATCCTTCTGGATGTGCTGCTAATGCGGCAACAACTGCGCGGTCCTTTTCATTGAATACGATTGGTTTTGGTGTAGACATAATTTTTCTCCTTTATTAATTTCTTTATCTTTTGTTTACATATATATTATATAACAAAGTTTTCACTTTGTCAAGAAGTTTTGCGATTAAGTTTGAAACTTTTTCGCGCGGCTTCATTGGTTAGGGTAGATAAATTTTCTTCTTTATCTTTACATATATATTATACAATAGTTGCGCGGCTTTGTCAAGTAATTTTGCGCTACTATTGTAAATATTTTAATCTGCCAATGGGTGATATTGCGCGGCGGCACAAACACGCTCTAAGCAATTTTGTTTTACTTCTGCTTGAACTGCACGTCCTTTGAGACCTGGAGCGCCGCAGCAAGTAATCATATATCCGTCTTTAAAACGATACGCGGCTTCCCAACGGTCCATATCCGCATTACATTTGGTTTTGATTTTTTTAGCAAGTGCTACTGTATCCATTAACTTTCCTCCTTATTTAACTTTTACATATATATTATACAACAATTAGGCGGCGTTGTCAAGTAAATTTTCGATATTAGGGAAAACTTCTTTGATTTCTTCCGCCGTGCCGTAAACTTCATACATATTATCGTAGTCAACTCCAACATGAGTGCGGCTGTGCGCGATAATGCGGCACATATTATAGTGCGCGCGGCAATTTGCTAAATGCCAAGCCTTGAATTCAGCGGGCGTGATATTTTCTTTTACTACTGTTCCGTATAATTCAATTCTCATAAATCTTTCTCCTTTTACTTTTTACATATATATTATACGGCATTTTGCGGGTTTAGTCAAGTATTTTTCGCGCCAAAGTGAAAAAGTTTTTGAATAACCCGTCTGCCTTCATAAAACCGCGGTTCGATGACGACTAGGGACAATAGAAAGTAAGAGACAAAAAAAATACATTAATTGCGTAAAATCACTTTACTTACTGCTGCTTTTGTGGTATAATATAATGGGGTAATGTAGCTGCTGCTTTAGCCACCTAACGAGTTCAGTCGACGACTCGGTTCAGTTCCGTCCGCGGCGTCAGGGTGGAGTGCCAGTATTTTCCGTCTGGCTGACAACTTATAAAGTTAACAACAATTGGCGGTATCTTCCGTCCGCCTAATTTTAAGCGCAAATAAAAAGAGACAATTTCCGTCTGCTTAGAAATTGTCTCCGTCTGCCGCCGCATAAAAAAAGAGCGCACCGAAGGACGCCCTTAAACCGCACTATTTTTCTACTGCTTCAGTAGCTGGCATAGCACCAAAAATATACTCGTTTACTTTGTGTTTACTACCGCACATAGGACAAACAATTTCGCGCTTGCCAGTAGCTACCATAACACCCGCTTTAATTAAAGTGTTAGTGGTACCGCTTTTCACTTCAAAGCCCACTACGGCGCTAATTTCAGCCAAAGTCATAGGTTTGTCAGAAGCCTTTAAAGCGTTGACAATTGCAGTTCTCTTTTCATTCATAACTAATTTCATAATCTTTCATTTCCTCCTATCGATTACATATATATTATACCATATTTTGGTATAGGTTGTCAAGTAATTTTTTCATTATTTTTTAACTTGGCAACTGCAAGGTTTTAGTTCTTCTCTTACCTTACATATATATTATACCGTAAAATGCCCGACTAAGTCAAGTAAATTCGCAAAATAAAAAAATTAATTTTTTGCAGCTTTATGCTTGACAAGGTGCAGAAAATGTGCTATAATAATATTTTTTTTACTAGAAATGAACTAATTTTTCACTAAATTACTACTAAATAACTACTAATTTTAAATTTTTGCAGCTTTTCACTTGACAAATGCGGAAAAATGCGCTATATTTTGAAAAAAATACTGAAAAACTACTAGAAATCTACTAATTTTTCACTTTTTGTAAATTAGTCTTGACAAACAGCTGCTGCTTGTGGTATAATCAGACGGATCTACCCAGACGGACAATAGACGGAAAATCCAGACGGAACGCAAAAAAGAGACAATTTACTTGTCTCTAAAATCACTATTTGTGTCTCTCGCGATTTGTTTTAAACGGTCTTCAAGTTCATCAAGGTGAAGTCGCAAATCGTGCGCCGCCAAATATAACTCTTTGAGCGCCACAAAAGTTTGTCTATCAAGCTTACAAGGCTTATAGCCGTGCACCACATTGTCAGTACTCATTTGAATTACACTTAGGTCAATATTTATATCACTAATAGTTGACCATGCTAATGCGCTTAATACGTCCGCAGTATGTGTTAATTTTGCTACTTCTTGTTCAATGCATTTAAAATCTCTTATATCTTCCATAATTTCCCTTTCGCGGCGAGTCCGTCTGACCCGCCTATCTATCCCAACTATTTCGCAAATCATTTAAGGTTTGCTTTTCAATTTGTCTTACTCGTTCTCTTGTAATGCCAAGTTGTTCGCCGATTTCATCAAGTGTATAGCAATAATGTTTATCATTAAAACCATAACGCATTAACATAATTTGCTTTGTGCGGTCTGGTAGTGCGTCAAGTTTGCGCATAATGCGGTCGTGGTCATCAACATCATCCATTTGTTCCATAGGATTTTTGTCAGTGTCTGCTTGAAGGTCTGCGATAGTATCATCACTATCATCACCTAACGGCGTTTCAAGTGAAAGTTCAGCTTGTCTCCAAGTGCGGAGTGCGCCAATACGTTCCGTCTCCACTTGCATTGCGGCTGCAAGTTCAGCATCAGATACTGCATGTCCGTCTGCACCAAGTTCATTTTCTAACTTTTTGAGTTGGCTAAGTTGTTGCCAAACATGTGCTGGTAATCTTACGGTGCGGCTTTTTTCGGCTAAACCCTTTAATATTGCTTGTTTAATCCAAGGCACCGCGCAAGTTGAAAAGCGATAACCTAGGTCAGGGTCATATTTGTCTACCGCAGCAACAAGTCCTAAATTTCCGTCTGCCACAATATCTTCGAATGGCAATTTTGTTGATTTGTAGTTTTTCGCAATAGAAACAACTAATTTAAGGTTGCTTTGAATAAGTTTATCACGAGCGTGTTTATCGCCCGCCTTAATACGTCTGCCGAGGATTTGTTCTTCCTCTTGAGTGAGTAATGGATAATTTGCGATTTGAATAAAGTATTGTTTTAAGCCTGTCATATTTAGTCCTTCTTTCTTTTTACATAATTATTATAGCATATTTTTATGCTAGTTGTCAATAGTTTTTTAGAATTTTTGAAAATTTTTCCGTCTAGCAGAACGCACAAGGAATAATCATCATAAAAATAAGTGCAAACACACCTAAGATAACATAAACAGCAATTGTTCCGTCAGCAGATTTATTTTCCTCATTAATGTCAATAATATTTACTTTTTCATTAGGTTGTTTATCTTTTAAAGAGTAATAGTCCATTACCATTTTTCGCATAATTTCATCTTCTTTTACAAGAGTAGTGCGTCCATCTGAAAGTAATTTTCCTGTTTCTTCAAGTTCTTTTAATGCTTTTATAGCATACTCTTTTGTTGTATAAGTTGCTACAGCTATTGTAGTATCCCAACCATCATCAATGGTATATTCAATAGTAAAATGAGTTGAATCCGTCTGCACTATATATCCACCAAAAGTATCTTCAATATCAAACTCTATTCCATCATGTGCTTTAATTAACATAATCTATCCTCCTTACATTATATATTTTATCATAAATCAATCTACTTGTCAAGTGCTTCCGTCTGGAGTGCTATCCTCTAATTGAGATAGCAACTCCGTCTGCGCATTTTCTTTCGGTTTTGCTTACATAATCAAATGTAGCAATAACTTCTTTACCTCTCTTGATATACATTACTTTAGGTGTATTACGAGGTAAACTACGAGGCACGGCGTAGTGTTGAGTTAAGTCAGCTCCGTCTGCGCACGCTTTCAATAAAATTTCAAGTTCAATTAAACTGTCTGCCAATGCGGTGTGTTCTTCGTTATACTCTGCATTGTCTAGCATAAAACAATAGAAACTTTCGGCAGTGGTTTTATATCCGTCAGCGTCAGTAATAAACTTTTTGCTTTTGCCGTCTGCACCTTTGATATCGGAATTTTTGTTGCAGAAGTCAAAATAACCGTCTGTAGCGATAGTGTTAATCGCATGACCTCTAATGTCATAAACTGGTATTAATTCAAGCGCATTACTACAATGATAATAATCACTATTAAACTTGAATACCCTTTCATCAAAATCGCTATTGAAGGCATAGGCTCCGTCTACGTGATATTGTTTTATATCACTAATCATTTTTCTTTGAATAAAGCCGTATTTCATAAGTTTAGTTTTACGACTGCGCATTCCGTCTACATAAATTTGTCTTTTGTCATAGTAGTATGCGGTTTCAAATAATGGCTGATTATACCATATTTGTTCAACAACAAAATCACGCTTAACCAAGATTTTGTGTCCGTCTGTGTCGTAGATTACATAACCAATATTGTAGCAAAATGGTTTGTCGACACTAATTGTTTCAGTATCAAATACTAAAATGTTCATTCTCTTTCCGTCTCCTTTTCTATTTCCATTAAAGTTTGAGAAAACTTTCTTTTATACAGGTATCATTGTCTTTCATCTGATACCATAGATATTATAGCATATCTATTAGCTACTGTCAATCATTTCCGTCGGCAGTATAGAACTATCAATGGAGGACTAATTATTGATAGCTCTATACCACCAACGGCTTACGCCGTCTGGGTATAACTATTCAGCTTTAACTTCAGCTTCGCCGTCTGCGGTTTCTTCAACCGCATATTCACGACCTGCTAAACGCCAAGTTTTAACTGTAGTCTTGACTGGTTTCATAACAATCATAGTTCTGTCTGGACCGTGTTCTACTAAACCTTTTGCGATTAAACCATTAACACTACCTGATTTTAAGTCGATACCAATTTGTTCACTAATTTCCGCTAATGTTAAATCTCTGTCTGCGGCTTCTAATGCCTTTAAAAATTTTGCTTGTTTTTCGTTTGGTGTCCAAGCTTTAACTTCCTTTACTGATTTTGTTGTTGTTTTTGTGTCTGCCATAATATTTTCTTCCTTTCCTATATCTTACATATATATTTTAGCATACTTTTACTTTTTTGTCAATAGGTTTCCGTCGGCTCGTTTTCCTATATTTTCGATAGATAATTTTCTTTATCTATCTTACGAGATTATTATATCATAATCTCTATGATTTGTCAAGTAAGTCCGTCGGGCTTTCAACTTCCTTAATTTTGAAAACCTTTACTTACTTTTTACATAACTATTATAACATAGCTTATGTAATTTGTCAATAGCCTTCCGTCTGCGATTAAATCTCTTTAATCAACTAAGCACTACTGCAAGTTAATTATATCATAATTAACAAGATTTGTCAAGTAAATCCGTCAGCCCATTTCATTCTTTTATAGGGCTTCTTGATTTATCTTATATAGTAATTATATCATAATTTCAGTTGAGTGTCAAGAGATTTCCGTCTCCCTTTAGAAGATTTCTAATCGCTAGACAATACTATTATAACATAATTAAGTTAGTTTG
This sequence comes from uncultured Mollicutes bacterium, assembly GCA_937893635.1. The sequence continues at coordinate 18,731 of CALBGF010000146.1, forward strand.
TCAAGGCTTTCCGTCAGCCTTAATCGTGAATTAAATAATCTAAATCACTTTCAAATTGAACCAAATGCGCTTTAATTCCGTCTGTGTGTTGTTGCATTTTGATTAATGCTTTTTCATAAGCGTTAACCATTAATTGATTTGCTTTAATTAATTTTTTTGTGGCTTTAATAACTGCACGCTTACAAGCAATAGTTTTACCAGTATAACTATCGAACTCATCTCCATCTGCGCAACGAGCCTTTCCATCGCCTTCAGCAAAACAATATCCGTCTGTGATTTTTACTTTTGCGACAGTAGTGTTTCCGCTAGTTAAAACTTCCTTACTAACAATTTTAATTTTCATAAATGTCTTTCCTCCTATATCATTTACATCAATATTATAGCATTTTTTGACTGCTATTGTCAAGTGCTTCCGTCTGCACCATAGAACTATCAAGAGGACTATTTGATAGCTCTATGCTACATACGGCTTTATTATACCATAAATAGCTTTATTTGTCAAGCAATTCCGTCTGCCTTAATTATTTAAAATTTTATCGTTAAACGCTAATACTGCTTTAATACCTTCAGCAATATCTCCGTCTGCCTTAATTTTCACCGCACGATTAACATCATTAAATGATACCCACTCATTACAATTTTTACCATAGTCATCAAATAATATTCCGTCTGCCGTTTTCATTGCTTGCGCCTTGTTTTCTTTTAATCTAGTGATAATGATATTTTCGGCGCAAATCTCAGGCAAATACTTGCGCAACCAATTAAGTTTATCTCCGTCTGCGCGCTCATTTGGACTAGCTGTAATAATAAACACATTATTTCCGTCTCGTGCTAATCTCTTAACTGCTTGTAGGTTTTTCTTCAATGGTTTAAGGTTATTGAAAAAACCTCGTTCATATTTAAAACGCTTTACTCCGTCTGGCTCGCCGTTAAAATCTGCGATAGTTCCATCCATATCAATATAATAATTTAATTTTGTTTTCATAATCCGTCCTCCTATTGATTACATGAATATTATATCATAACTGCTTTATATTGTCAACTGCTTCCGTCTGCCCTATTCTCTATCTTCTACTGCCTCTACTGTATAAACTCCGTCTGCGTCAAAATTAGCCTCTAAAAGTTTTTGGTTTAAATCTTCTCCGTCTGCTAAATCTATATCTATATAGCAACTCATATAAACTCTTTTCTTCATATCTTCATCCTTTCTATATCTATTATACTACTTTTTGCCTAGCTTGTAAAATCTTTCCGTCTACCACTTTTATTTAATTTCCGTCGGGTTGGTTGAGGTAGACAATTTCCGTCTACCCCACTTTTCCGTCGGGGTTAACCCTCTATATATTGAGGGTTATCGTTATACCATTTTGCTATTCTTTTTTCTAGTGAAGCTTGTAAATTTTTTCTAAATTGTCTACCGCTTCCGTCAGGGTATGAGGCAACGCTTAGATTAAAACCATTAGGCGCTTTCCATCTCATAGATACCATACCATCTTCATTAACACTTGTAATAATTGTATTTTTTACTTTTGCCATTTTAAAATACCTCCTTAGTATTTTTTTCTAATAAAACTACATCTTTAAAAGTAGTTTTACTATCGTAAAAATGTTTATCTATTTTTTTAAAATAGAAGTAAGCAAATAGGCGATTTCTTCTAATAATAACCTCGCCCGTTAAATTGTTTAAATAAATATTTTTCATTTTAAGTCCTCCTATATATTTATTTTACACTTTTTAATAAGTGCTAAAACCTCATAAACTTTTTTGTAAATGGTTTAGGTTATATTTAATAACCTAAAACCATAGATAGATTTTTAAGATAAACGCCGTTAGGTTGTTTTGCAACAATATGATTACTTTTATTTTTAGCAAGTTTTCCACTTTCTACTAAGTAAGCGCCAGTATCATTACATACTATTGTATAGTGTGCTTTATTTGATTTAGGTGATGCATAAGCAAATGAAGTTGAAAACTTAATTTCAATATTTTTTGAGCGTGGTAGATTAAACATTTTTAAACGCTTTTCATCTAATGCGCTTGTATCTAAATCAACCTCTCCGCAGTCGCTTTTAGTCATACTTGTTTTACCTAAGATATACATTTTTACAAGCATTTCACATAATGAGCCTCTATTAATCATACCATTATTTGAGCGTGTGCTTTCAATAGACACCTCGCCTCTATCAGGTATATTATTAAGCATATTTAATAATAGCTTATTACTATATTTTGCTTTAGGTTGTATTTGATTATTACACTCAATAATCATTAATAAGTCTTTTTTTGTGTATGTTGTATAGTTGTTTAATTTTGTTGTTTCTTTATTATTCATTTTAAAGTCCTCCTATAATAATAAAATAACTAGTTTATAAGGTTTTAGCACTCATTAAACTAGAGTGCTAGCAGTCGTATCAAGTCTCCTCATTTTGTGGTCGCTTAAAATACCTCGCCCGTTGCCTCATCGGTCGCACGATTTGGAGTAAAGATACTAATTGACAAATAACAATGACTATTTTTTGAACTCTCGTTTCGGGTAGACAGTCAAACCTTTTGTCTTTTGACAAGTATATATTATCATAAGATTTTGAACTTGTCAAGCAAATTTTTTAACTTTTTTCAATTTTTTAATTTTTTGATTTAAGTTATTATATATGATTTTTGTAAGTCTTAACTTTTAACTTGCTTCAACTTACACACTAATAATATAAAAAATATTTGAAAAATACAAGGGGGGGGATATATCTTTTTTCCTGAAATAAAAAAATCACCAATCCGCTATCTCTGGACAAAAGATCGTATGTGGTGATTTTTAATTTTAATTATGTAGTGATTTTTAGTTTTTTATTTTCTGTTTAGTCCAATTTCTTTACAGCCAAAAAACTCAATCCAATATCTTTCTCTTTCATTAAGTTCACTCTCCCTTACCTTTTCAATTACTCCCCATTCCAATTGATCAGGCTCATATTCATACAATAATTCTCCTCCCTTACTATCAACGCCAACCATTTTCTTAACGTGTTGATATCATCTCTCCTTAATATCTTTCGCTTGCCCTACATAATATACATTATCTTCTCCAACCACTCTTAATCTATAAATGCCGCAAACTCCACTCAGTTCGCCGCATCATTTTTGTAATTGCGGCAATCAAACCTTACTTCACTCAATTTTAGCTAAGTCCTTCTCCAATTCAGGATAACCCTTTTCAATTTCTCTAACTAACCCAATTAATTCCTTTTCTCTAGCACCTAACTTAAATCTATGAAAACCGCCATTTTCTTTAACGCCCAACGCCACCCTACTCTGTTCCTTAAGACTATCTAATTCTTCTCTTAACACCTCAATTTCGCCGCACACGTGATCTCTTTCAACTCCAACATTTTTAATTTGATCTTCCAAACCATTAACAGTAGTAAGTAATTCATTTTGGCGTTTAAGCAACCCTTCAACCGCATTATTTTCCTCTTGTTTACGTATGTTTAGCTTTTCTAATTCCTTATCTCATTTATCTAACTTTTCTTTCTTTTGTATATTTAACCCTACCAATTCTTTTTGAGCTTCTAACACTCTTTCTTTTAACTCATTAAGCCTATCTTCAATTTGTTGCGGCGTTGCGCCTTGTAAAGTCTCCAAGAGCCTTTTATGTTCTAAATCAAGCCTTTCAAGTTGTCCACCGCACTTAATATTTTCAGCCACAATAGTATCATAACTAACTTTTAACTCATTATAATTCTCTTGTAAACTATTGAGTTGCGTCAATTTTTCATTTAACTCATTTGTCAAACTATTCAATCGGTCCGTCAATTCATCAAGTTGCGGCGCTCCAGGGGCTAATATTTGATCCTTTTTTGATTCATTATTAGCCTTTTTAGCTCCGCGGTAGAAATGATAGCACAAAAACGATAGCCCAATAATTAATATTGCACTAATTCCAACTATTAATCCCATTATTTGTTCCATTTAATTACCAGTCCTTTCCATCCCAATCATCATAATCTTTATAGTCCATATATTCAGTTTCTGTTCACTTATTATCTTCTGAAAGGAATATTGTATCTAACACTTCATAATCAAATTCCGTATTATCTAATAACCATTCATCTGTTTCTACTGTTTGATTGATTGTTTTTTCTTTTTTCATAATTAACTCCTTTAATGATATATCTAATCCACTTGTTTCAGCTTACTTGACCCTTTATCCATTCCCCTCATATATATTATATAAAATCTCCAAGAAAATTGCCAGAAATTTTTTCACTTTCTTAATTTTGTTTTTATTACAACTTTTGTTTATACTCTAATTAGAAGGAGGATATTACATGATAACATTTAAAACAGACATCTGCCCGAAATGCGGCCGCAGATCAAAACTTATGTTAAGTAATAATCCATTAAGCGGTTCTACAATATGCTTTGACTGCATTAATAGTAATTTAAACTTCAATAATTTAGAGCATGCAGAATTTTTCTGCCGCACATATAATCTTCCTTGGCACCCAGATACTTGATTATCTCTTGTGCCGCAATATCAGGGGGATACTTGAGCTGAATATACAACTCTAATGCTTGAAGATAAAGTGAACCACCCGAATCTCGCCTACACTACTTCCACTCATGACTTATGGACTAAAACCAATAAAGAGTGAGAAAAGTGCCGTTCATTTGCGGAAATTCTTAATAAACTAACGCCAATTAAAGAAGGTTTTATTGATCGTGGACGACTTAAATGGGGTGAACAATATACATTTGAAGACCTCATTAAGCTTGACTCAATTTATAGCCGCACATTGCGTGCTAATAATATTACCAATCCAATGCAGAAAGAAGCTGTTAAACTTCTTTGTAAACTGCAAATTGAAATGGACGAAGCAATTCGTATGAAAGACGCAAAAGCAATTAAAGATTTCTCTACTGCTTGAGCTACTTACGCGAAACAAGCAAATCTCGATCAAATGATTAATGAAAGTAAAACAGACGATATTACTACTGTGGCGGAACTTTACGACTATATGGAAAAGCAAGGCTTCATAATGAAGTTTAAAGACAATATTGATCGTGATGAAATTGATTTCGCAATTAAAGATATTCAAGATACAAACCGCCGTCTAATTATTGAATCAACAGGTCTTCAATCACTATTGGAAGATATGATTCGTCAAAAAACTAAAACCGCGGAGGAAGAACACACCGCCGCCATTACTGAAAAAGATAAACTCCAAGACCTTCTGGACTTTCAACCTGATGATGGGGAAATTGACACAGAAGATGACACAGAGGCAACAAGCTTAACCTTTGACACGGAACCATCCGATCCGGCACTTCAAATTAAGCGCAAGGAACCATCATAATGCTGATAGAAGACATTTTTGATGACAACTACATAGAACCAGAAATCGAGGAGTATATAAATTTTCTTGATGCGGATGATCAAGAAATGACCGGCTTTTTGAGCCGCAAAAGAGTTAATGAACACTTTAATGAGTGCGGCGAAATGCTTAACTTATTCATGGTCTACCCTGATAAGTTTGTAGACTTAATTACACCGCATAAATCTCATTTTCATCTGTTTGCTTATCAACGTATTATGATTAGATGTATGGCACGAGGAAACGCGGTTTACGAGTATTTTAGCCGTGGTACTTCAAAATCATTCCTGGCGGATTTAGACCGCTATTTAAAATGTATGTTTATACCACGACATAATACAACAATTACCGCGGGAACAAACAAG
>CALBGF010000147.1 GCA_937893635.1 uncultured Mollicutes bacterium
TCCGATTAAGATAACAACACTAAGAGAAAGAATTAAATATTCACACCAAACAGGTACTTGATGAGAGAAGAATGAGACATTAATATCAAAATTAGCGGCCATATTATCCACTACTTCTTTAGGAAAATTGCATTCATTTATTAACTTATTTAATACTCCACGTTCATAGAAAGAACGTATTAATGAAGTAGCGTATGTTCCTGGTAAAAATCCTAATATTTTTTGTAATACGGAACCAAATTGGCTAATTGGCATATAGGCACCACATATAAATCCATAAACTGATGAAACAAGTGTTCCAACTGCGGACATTTGTCCTTGAGTAGTTAAGAAATGATGGATAATTGAAGATAATGCTGTACCAAAGTTAACTAATAAGAATGAAGATAATAATATTTGTAACACATCACTAAAAGATAAAAACCATCCCGTACATGCCATAATAATAAATCCGACTGAAGCTTCTAATAAAATAATAATCATTGTGACTATCATACTTGCTAAATAATAACTTATTGCAATGGTAGTCTTTTTTATAGGAGCAACTTCAATATCATTAATGGATCCAGTTACTTTATCTTGTACCATTAATAAATTAGAACAAAATGATACTGTAACACTTGATACCGCTAATAAGGAAGAAAATAACCAACCGTAGACAAAGCCATTGATATATTTATCTTCAATAGTTATTCCCACATTAGCAATTGCGCTATTAAATGAATCAACATAGACATTCTTTAAAAATGTAACATAAAGTAATATTAAGATCATTGGAGTAATAAGAGATGATATTACTAATCCTTTATCTTTAAAAAATAATTTTATATTTCTTTTTAATAAATTCATAAGTACCATATTATTCGCCCCCTAACTTTATGCCAGTGGCATTTAAGAATACATCATCCATTTTTCCTTTTATAACTTCATAATCTTTAAACAAATTTGGATATGTAGTTATTAATTTTGTGGCTTCTTCCGTATCTTTTACTTCAATACGATAGCCATTAGGAATAATTTCATATTTTAAACCAAGCTTATCGACATCTTCTTTTTTGATGTTATAAATGCTTATAAAATCACCGGTGTATTTATTTTTTAATTCTAAAGGTGTACCAGAAGCAACTATTTCACCTTTATTTAAAACGACAACGTAATTAGCGTCGCTAACTTCTTCCATATAATGTGTGGTTAAAAATACAGTCATTTGACGCTCTTTACGAATTTTATCAATAACTTCCCAAACCAATTTTCTTGTTTGAGGGTCTAAACCAGTTGTCGGCTCATCAAGAATTAATATTTCTGGATTATGAAGTAAGGCTCTAGCAATATCAACACGTCTTTTTTGCCCGCCAGATAATTTGCCATATACGCGATCTTTTAAATCTTTAAAATCTAAAATGCTAGCGAGATATTCGTAGCGCTTTTTAAATTCATCTCCTGTAATGTTATATAATCCAGCACGGAATTTTAAATTATCATAAACAGTTAATACTTTATCAAGGACATTATTTTGATAAACGACTCCTAACACTTTTCGTATTTGATCCATATCTTTATCAATGTCTAAACCATTAATTAAAACAGACCCACTATTACGAGATAACTTTCCGCACATTATTGATATAGTTGTAGACTTACCTGCACCATTAACGCCTAAAAAAGCAAAAAATTCGCCTTTTTTAACTTTAAAGGATAAATCGTTAACGGCACGTACATCTTTAAAATCTTTTATAAGATGTTGAATTTCAATAACGTTTTCCATTTTTATCTTCTCCTTTTTTATTTATATACGCGCATTATATACGCGCACATATAATACCATAATAATGTTCAGTAATATACTAATATTAATGTAAAGTTTATGTAAAAAAGAAAATTTATTGACTTTTCTTGTCATTAATTCTATCATTATAAAGCGTAAAAAAAGCATTTGGGGCTGTAGCTCACCTGGGAGAGCGCTTCCATGGCATGGAAGAGGTAGCGGGTTCGATCCCCGTCAGCTCCACCAAATTTGTAATTTAATCCGATTGTATCGGATTTTTTTGTTGCTTATTCGCTAATTCATGCCACCAAGAGCCGAACAAATTTAGCCTTGTATTTTATATTTATTATATATTTTTTTTGATATATTCATTTATTAAAATTTAAATGTCTAACTGCAAAAAGTGCAAGAACTTGCAAAAAAAGCAAGTGGAATTGTTGCTAAATATCACTTTTGTGGTATAATTAATTACGAAAAGTGCAAGAACTTGCAAAAAAAGTAGGTGGACTTATGGAAATTAAAAGAGATCGATATTTAAATGAATTGATTGATAAAAAAAACAATGGATTTATAAAAGTTATTACAGGATTAAGAAGATCTGGAAAATCTTATTTGTTAAATGTGCTATTCAAAAAACATTTAAAAGATAATGAGGTCACTGATTCTCAAATTATATCTTTTGCTTTTGATAAGATGGAAGATATAATGAAACTCGATAAATATTTACCTAATGAAGATACTTTGATTTTTGATTCAAAGAAAAATTACTTGGTAAATTCCAAAAAATTTATTCTTTACATTAAAGATTTAACTTCCAGTGATGATAAATTCTACTTGTTATTAGATGAAATACAATTGTTAGATAAATTTGTGATGACATTAAATAGTCTTTTAGCGCATGATAATTATGATGTTTATGTTACTGGCAGTAATTCGAAAATGCTATCTAAGGATGTTATAACTGAATTTAGAGGACGAGGTGATCAAATTCATGTTTATCCTTTATCATTTAAAGAGTTTTTTGCCACAACTAATAAATCATTTGATGAAGCTTATTTGGAATATCAGTATTATGGTGGGATGCCATATATTTTAAGTATAGATAAAGATGAAAGAAAGGAACAATACTTAAAAGACTTGTTTTCTGAAATATATGTTAAAGATATAACAGAAAGAAATGGAGTTCAAGATGTTTATTCTTTTGAAAAATTATTAGAAATTTTAGCAAGTTCCATTGGCTCGTATACTAATCCGACAAATTTAGAAAAAACATTTAAAAGCGAAGAAAAAATCGCATATAATCATATTACAATAAAAAATCATATTGAATATATAAAAAATGCTTTTTTGCTATCTGAAGCAAAGAGATACGATATAAAAGGACGAAAATATATTGGGGCAAACTCAAAGTACTATTTTACCGATATAGGATTAAGAAATGCATTAATAAACTTTAGGCAATCTGAGCCTACTCATATTATGGAAAATATCATCTATAACGAATTAATTATAAGAGGATATAGTGTTGATGTCGGTATTGTTGAAATTAATGAACAAAACGAAAAAGGAAATTATGTGGCTAAACAATTAGAGACTGATTTCGTATGTAATAGAATAAATGAAAAAATATATATTCAATCAGCTTATTCTATGGAAACACTAGAAAAACTAACACAAGAAAAGAAATCATTAATAAATATTAAAGATAATTTTAAAAAGATAATCATTGTCAAAGATTCAATTCATAAATATGTAACTGAAGATGGTATAGAAGTAATAAGTTTAAAAGAATGGTTGCTAAATAATTAAAATGTCCTACTAACTATATTAAAATACATAAATGTAATGAGGCAAAACAAAGATGAAATTAACTGATGAACAAATAAAAGCAATATTAGTAAAAGATATAAAGTCAAAAACAATTTTAGTTTCTAAAGATGATTTAGATAAAATTATTAAAGAACACACTGATGATGGTTGGACTCTTGTTAGGTCAACTGAATTAAATGGAAGAATGAAAGTAACTTTTGAAAAAGTAAAATAGTTTTCTTAAAATTAATTTATTAGCCGGTAGTTAACTTATTAGTCAAATAACTCTTTCAATGTTTTAATAAATAATTTATAATATTAACGAAAATTACATATGGAGGAGAAGAAATATTTTATGCAATTTACAAAAGATGTAGAAAACATGTGCAGAGTTAACTGCGGCGCTTCTCATGGTTGTGCTCCAATTCCTGAAGAAGGAAAATGGGTATATTCAAGAAAGATTGAAGATATCAGCGGTTTTACACATGGTATTGGATGGTGTGCTCCACAACAAGGCGCATGCAAACTTACTTTAAACGTTAAAAACGGAATTATCGAAGAGGCTTTGATTGAAACCATTGGCTGTTCAGGTATGACTCATTCCGCTGCTATGGCATCAGAAGCTATCGTTGGTAAAACAGTTCTTGAAGCTGTTAATACTGACTTAGTATGTGACGCTATTAACACAGCTATGAGAGAATTATTCTTACAAATTATTTATGGTAGAACTCAATCTGCTTTCTCTGAAAACGGATTAGATGTTGGTGCTGGCCTTGAAGACTTAGGAAAAGGTTTACGCTCACAAGTTGGTACAATTTACTCAACAAAAGAAAAAGGTCCTCGTTACCTTGAATTAACAGAAGGATATATCACTTCTATTGCTTTAGATGAAAATAGTGAAATTATTGGTTATCAATATTTATCTTTAGGAAAATTCACTGATTTCTTAAAGAAAGGTGATTCACCAGAAGTTGCTCTTGAAAAAGCAAAAGGACAATATGGCAGATATAATGATGGTGTCAAATTCATTGACCCACGTAAGGAATAGGAGGATTATACAATGGCTTTATTTGAAGGTTATGAAAGAAGAATTAACCAAATTAATAAATGCTTAAACGATAATGGTATTGCCTCTATCGAAGAAGCTGAAAAGATTTGTAAAGACAAAGGCTTAGATGTCTATAAAATGGTTAAAGACATTCAAACAATTTGTTTTGAAAATGCTTGCTGGGCTTATACAGTTGGTGCTGCTCTTGCAATTAAAAATAATGCAAAAGATGCTGCTGAAGCTGCAAGATGGATTGGTGTTGGTTTACAATCATTCTGTATTCCAGGATCAGTTGCGGATGATCGTAAAGTAGGTTTAGGACATGGTAATTTAGGTGCTATGTTATTAACTGAAGATACAAAATGTTTCGCTTTCTTAGCAGGACACGAATCATTTGCTGCTGCTGAAGGCGCAATTGGTATTGCTAAAAAAGCTAATAAAGTTCGTAAAGAACCATTAAGAGTTATTTTAAATGGTTTAGGTAAAGATGCTGCTAAAATTATCTCAAGAATTAACGGATTTACTCATGTTGAAACAGAATTCGACTATTTCACAGGTAAAGTAAAAATCGTTAAAGAAACAAAATATGGCAATAATCCTGATAGATTAGCAGTTCGTTGCTATGGCGCTGATGATGTTCGTGAAGGTGTTGCTATTATGCACTTAGAAGGCGTTGATGTTTCTATTACTGGTAACTCAACTAACCCAACTCGTTTCCAACATCCAGTCGCAGGTACATATAAGAAAGAATGCAATGAATTAGGAAAGAAATACTTCTCAGTTGCTTCTGGTGGTGGTACAGGACGTACATTACATCCTGATAATATGGCCGCTGGTCCTGCTTCATATGGTATGACTGATACAATGGGTCGTATGCACTCTGATGCTCAATTTGCTGGCTCTTCATCTGTTCCAGCTCACGTTGAAATGATGGGATTAATCGGTATGGGTAATAACCCAATGGTTGGCGCTACTGTTGCAGTTGCAGTTTCTGTTGCTCAAGCATTAGCAGCTAAATAATTATAATTACTAATTTAATAGTTCTAAAGGAAGTCGATTACGACTTCCTTTTTTGCGTATTATTTTGAAAGTTCTATTCAAGTTAAACTTTATAATGTATAATAGAAAAGAAATCGAATACGTTTATTTATAAATGTAAATTTTTAAGATTGATGGAGTTATCATGAGACTTAATGAGATAAAGCCTGGCCAAACAACTAAAATTATATCAGTTGGTGCTACTGGGTCTTTAAGACAGCATTTTCTTGATATGGGTATTATACCTGGAACAGAATTAAAATTAGAAAAATTAGCCCCAATGGGTGATCCAATGGAATTAAGGATTCATGGATATGAATTAACATTACGTATTGATGATGCTAAACAAATTGAAGTAACGGAACCATATATTAAAAACAATGAAGAAAAAGATAATAAAAAAACGGTTAAAGAAACTCACCCGGGACTTGGTGAATATGGTAAATACCATGATCATACCAATGAACATCCTCTAGATAAAAATGAAAAAATCACTTTCGCGTTAGTTGGTAATCAAAACTGTGGAAAAACCACCTTGTTTAATCAACTAACTGGTATGAATCAGCACGTTGGTAATTTTCCGGGCGTTACTGTTGATCAAAAAAGTGGCGCAATTATAAATCATGAAAATACTTTAGTAACGGATTTGCCGGGAATATATTCTTTATCACCTTATAGTGATGAAGAGATTGTTTCTAGAAATTTTATTTTGAATGAGCATCCCAAAGGTATAATTAATATTGCTGACGCTACGGCGATTGAAAGAAATTTATACTTAACACTTCAGCTAATGGAACTAAATATTCCTATGGCTTTAGCGCTTAATATGATGGATGAAATGACCGGAAATGGTGGATATATTGATATAAATAAAATGGAAAAATTATTAGGAATACCAGTTGTTCCTATTTCTGCTAAAAATAATGAAGGTGTTGGTGAATTGGTGGAACATGCCATTCATGTAGCTTATTATCAAGAAAAACCTGCCGTTGTGGATTTTTGTAATAAATCAGATCATGGTGGAGCAGTTCATCGTGCTATTCATGGCATAATGTACTTAATTGAAGATCATGCTAAAAGAGCGAATATTCCTTTAAGATTTGCGGCAACTAAAGTTATAGAAAATGATAAACTAATTATTAATGCTCTAAATTTATCACAAAATGAATTGGAAATGATTGAGCATATTGTTAAACAAATGGAAGACGAACGCGGCTTAGATCGTAGTGCCGCGATTGCGGATATGCGTTATAGTTTCATTCAAAAAGTTTGCGATGAATGTGTTTATAAACCACATGAATCTAAAGAACATATTCGCAGTCAAAAAATTGACAAGATTTTAACTGGAAAATATACAGCAATTCCGATGTTTATTTTGATTTTAGCACTAGTTTTCTTTTTAACATTCAATGTATTTGGTGCGGCTTTACAAAAACTTTTAGATACTGGTATAACAGCATTAAGTGATGTGGTATCTAATGCCTTTATTAAATGGGATGTGGAGCCGGTACTTCAATCTTTAGTAATAGATGGGTTATTTAAAGGTGTTGGTAGTATAGTTTCATTTCTTCCAATTATTGTTGTTCTCTTCTTCTTTTTATCCTTATTAGAGGATAGTGGATACATGGCACGTGTGGCATTTGTTATGGATAAAATGTTACGCAAAATTGGCTTATCTGGTAAGTCAATTGTTCCAATGCTTATTGGATTTGGCTGTACTGTTCCGGGTGTAATGGCAACAAGGACATTGTCTTCTGATCGAGATCGTAAAATGACAGTTATGCTCACACCTTTTATGAGTTGTTCGGCTAAATTACCAATATATAGTTTTTTATCAGTAATATTCTTTAAAAAATGGGCTTGGGTTGTTACGATTGGATTATATGTGTTTGGTATTTTAATAGGTATTTTAGTGGCGTTTTTATCAAAAAAATTTGTATTTAAAGGTGAAGCTATACCATTTGTTATGGAATTACCAAATTACCGCATGCCTGGGATGAAAAATGTTGGACAATTATTATGGGAAAAAGTTAAAGATTTTTTAAAACGTGCTTTTACTGTCATTTTAATTGCTACAATTGCAATATGGTTTTTACAAACATTTGATTTTAAATTAACTATGGTTAGTGATGCTTCTAAAAGCATGCTAGCGGTTATTTCTGGCGCAATTGCAATTATATTTAAACCTTTAGGATTTGGTGATTACCGCGTTGTTACTTCTTTGATTTCTGGTGTACTTGCTAAAGAAGGAGTAGTATCTTCGCTAATTGTCTTATTTGGTAGTGAAACTGCAATTGCAGAAGCTATTAATCCTTATGCAGGATTTTGTTTATTGATTTTTTGCTTACTATATACTCCTTGTGTGGCTGCATTATCTTCTATTCGAAGAGAATTAGGAAGAAAATGGGCTCTAGGCATTGCTTTATTCCAATTGATTATAGCATGGTGTTTCTCTGGAACATTTAGTTTAATATTTCGCTTATTTGGGGTGATGTAGATGAACTTGACTTCTTGGATTGTTTTAGGGATAGTTTTAATAATATTTGGACTTGCTATTTACTTTTATGCTAAAGAAGATAAATGTAGTTGTTCTTGCTCTTCAAAAAATTGTCCAATGTGTAAGAAAAAGAATAAACATTACAAGTGATTTTGTTCATTATTTTTTTAGTGAATAATATACAAAAATTTGTTATGATATATACGTTATTAGAATGAAGGTGTAAATCGTGAAAATTATTGTAATCGGTAATGGTAAAATTGGTCAATCAATAATTAGAAACGTGTCTGAAGAAGGTCATAGCATTACTATTATTGACTGCGACTCACGTGTTGTTAGTCAAATGGTTGATACATATGATGTTATGGGCATCGTTGGTAATGGCGCTAGTGTGGAAATACAAAAAGAAGCCGGTGTTCAAGATGCTGATTTAGTAATTGCAGTAACTTCAAGTGATGAAGTCAATTTATTATCTTGTTTTATTGCACATAAATTAGGAGCTTCTGATACGATAGCTCGTGTTCGTAATCCTCAATACTTAAAACAACTTGATTTTATGAAAGATGACTTAGGTTTATCAATGACTATTAATCCTGATTATGAAGCTGCTAAATTTATTTCACGAAATCTTACTCTTCCTAATGCTTTAAAAGTTGAAGTTTTTGCTAAAGGCAAAATGGAATTAGTAGAACTTCGAGTTGAAGCAGATAGTATTTTAAATGGTTGTAGCTTATTTGAGTTATCTAATAAATATAAATTAAAAGTATTAGTTTGCGCTGTTGAAAGAGATAAAGAAGTTATTATTCCTGTTGGTAACTTTATCTTAAAAGCAAACGATAAAATTCACGTTGCTGCTGCACACCAAGATTTATTAACATTTTTCCAAAAAGCATTTAAAAAGATGGAAAGATTACATAATATTATGATTATTGGCGGGGGACGTATTTCATATTATTTTTGCGAATTAGTAAGTAGAAATAAATATAACATTAAATTAATTGAAAAGAAACCTGATGTATGTCAAAGCTTAAGTGAGAGATTCTCTAAAATTGATATTATTGAAGGCGATGGTACAAATCAAACTGTCCTTGAAGATGAAGGGATCGAGAAAATTGATGCATTTTTAGCTCTTACTGGTATGGATGAACAAAACATTATCGTTTCAATGTTTGCGGGTAAACATAATGCCAAAAAGATTATTACTAAAGTAAATAATTCAACGTTAAATAGTATGATGGAAACAATCGGTATGGCTAGTGTATTTTCTCCTCGTGAAATTATTGCTAATCAAATTATTTCTTATATTCGTGCTAAAGTTAATAATCGTGGTTCTAATATTCAAACACTTTATAAATTAGTTGATCAACGTGTTGAAGCATTAGAATTCGTAGTTAAAAAGAAATCTAAATTAATTGATAGACCACTTAAAAATTTAAAAATGAAGAAAAATATTTTAATCGCTGGTATAATTCGTGATAATGAAGTTATTATTCCTAATGGTAATTCAGAAATCCATTTAGGCGATAGTGTCATTGTTATTACTACTGACCCATATTTAGAAGATTTAGTAGAAATTTTAGGATAATTATTATGAATTACAAGAATATTTTAAATATTATCGGAAAGGTTCTTCAGATAGAAGCTATATTGTTACTTCTTCCCTTATTAGTTGGTGTAATTTATAAAGAACTATGGAATACAACATTATTTGCTTTCTTTATTACGGCATTAGGCTCATTTATTGTTGGAGTATTATTAAATATTCCTAAGCCAAAAAGTAAAAAAATATTACCGCGAGCATCATTTATTATTGTTGCATTATCGTGGATTATTGTAGCAGTGGTTGGAGCATTACCACTAGTAATAAGTAAAGAAATACCAAATTTCTTTGATGCGTTTTTTGAAATGTCATCTGGATTTACAACAACCGGTGCATCAATTTGCACAGACGTTGAAGCTTTATCACATAGTATATTATTTTGGCGTTCGTTCTCCCATTGGATTGGTGGAATGGGTGTTATTGTCTTTATTTTAGCAGTTCTTCCTGACGATAAAGAAGGATCAAACATGCATATTCTTCGCGCTGAATCACCAGGACCATCAGTTGGTAAATTAGTATCTAAAGTATCCGCGACAGCAAGAATCTTGTATTTAATATATATGGGGTTAACAATAATTGAATTCTTATTCTTATTTTTTGGCCCAGATAAAAAAATGGACTTATTTAATAGTATTTGTATAACATTAGGCACTGCTGGTACAGGAGGATTCTCAGTCTTAAATAGCGGATGTGCTGCTTATAGCAGTTATTCTCAATATGTAATTTCAGTATTTATGATTTTATTTGGTATCAATTTCACATTGTTCTATTTGTTATTAATTGGTAAATTTAAATCAGTTTGGAAAAATGAAGAATTACGTACTTATATTGTATTAGTTTTAGGTTCAACATTCTTTATCGCAATTACTTTGTTTGTTAAGAAAATACCAGAATATAGTAATTTTGAAGAATGTTTCCGCCATTCATTATTCCAAGTGGCTTCAATTGTATCAACTACTGGATATGCCACAACAGATTATTCGTTATATTGGCCACCAGTGTGTTTAATGGTAATTATTCTTCTTATGCTTACTGGACCATGTGCTGGTTCTACAGGCGGAGGAATAAAAATATCAAGAATTAATTTGGTGTTTAAATCAATAGTACAAAAAGTGCGTACTATGATTAATCCACGTAAAGTTGAATTAATCAAAGATAGTGGACAAATCGTTGATGATGAAGTAGTTAAAGGTGCAGAGAGTTTTATTATTGTATATGTAGCATTACTATTCTTTGTAACATTTATTATTTCATTTGATGGTTTTGATTTAGTAACGAATTTTACCGCAACTTTAAGTTGTATTTCAAATATTGGACCTGGTCTTAATGTTGTTGGACCAATGGGTAGTTTTGCAGGATTTTCAAATTTTTCAAAATTTATTCTTTCCTTAACAATGATCACAGGTCGTCTAGAATTATTCCCAATGATTGCATTATTTGTGCCAAGAACTTGGAAGACAAAATAAAAAGAAAGAGATTAGTTAACGTTGCTTGAAACAATAGAAAAATAAAGATTTTAATTATATAATGTTTAAGACTTTTTTAAATAAATATAATTCTTTTATTATTATTGTAAGATACAACAGCAATTTTATTCTTTACAGCGAATAATATTTGATTTCATAATAAAAAAAGAAATCAAAAAAGCGAAAGTTTGATAAACATAACGCACTTTCGCTTTATGTTTTATTTTATTCAATTGTTTGTTTTTCTCTTTGCTGGAATTTGTCAATACTTACATTCATAAAAGTAATTATATAGCTTGCTGATGTATTAATATTTATAGAAATATTTATATATGTTAACTATTTTGATTTTCTATATGATACAATATATTTTATACAAAGGAGAATTATTGTGAGTACAAGAAGTATTATATCTATTTCGGCAATAAAAAGAATAGCTTCTGCATCTAATAGAATAAAAAGGGAAAAATATAATAATGAGCTTTTGATGGCTCAGGGCAATGAAAAAGAAATGCCACCTCAATTTAGTTTAAGCAAAGTTGATTTTAATATCACATCTAGAATAGCCAGAATTGAGATTTTACAATCTCAAGAATATAGAACTATCCAAAAATATATAACACGAAATTATGAAAAGTATCCTATTTATTCTGAATGGAAAGTCAAAGAAAAAACATTGAAGAAAACTTTAAAATTAACAAATTCAGAACTAGAATCACTTAATAATAATGAGGACGACTTAATAAGAATGTTCGCAGAAGACATTATTATTGAGTTAAATAATGAAGAATTAATCCCTTCTTGGTTTATAAAATTATATTTAAAAAGAGAATTAGATTCTGATTTGAAAATTATAAAAAAAGAATTAAATTCATTTGTTCACAATCAAAAAAAGGAAATTATTACGCAAGAAACAAATATTGATATTTATAATAATGAAATTATAAAATGTACTACAACATTAAATAAACAACTAAAAAGAAAAAACAAGTTAGAATCTAAATTAACAAAACTTTCAAATGCAAAGCCTAGTATTATAAAGTCTTTGATATCTTTTGGAATATTCAATTATTTAATTTCTAATAAAAGAAAAAATCAACTAGAATTAAAATTAGCTGCTTTTAATAATGTTATATGTGAATTAAATAAAAACATTTTAGACAATAACAACAAAATTAATAAAAGCAACAAAGATATTGACGATTATAATTTAAAAATTAATAAAAAAGAGAAAGAATTTGGGAACAAAAAAGAATTACGATTAAACGAGTATAACAAGAAATTATTAGAAGTAAAACCATTATCAAGCGCAGCTTCTAATGATGGAAGTTTTATAATGTTAAAACTTTTTAGCGGCCTAGAATATGAAAAAATAATTGGCGTTTATGTTATTCATAATAAAGAGAAAGATAAATACTATGTTGGTCAATCAAAAGATGTAATGAAAAGAATAAGACAACACTTTAATGGAACCATTCCTAAAAATTCAATATTTGCCGAGGATTATTATACTTCACAAATGAAAGATAGAGATAATATATTTGAGCTAAAAATAATTAGATGTGAAACTAAAGATGAATTAGATAGTTTAGAAAAGAAACTTATTTATGAATATGATTCATGGAATAATGGCTATAATAGGACTAGTGGTAATATTTAATAAGAAGGGCTTTGAACTCTTCTTTTATTTTGGCCAAGTGCGCCAAGGTTTTGCCTTAGCGCCTTCGCTTTCTTTGGCCACAATTTTTCCTTTATCATCAACATAAACTGTAGAATTAAACCACTCACTATCTTTAAGTTTAGTAGTATTGTTTGTACACGCTACAGCGACATCAGTCCCATTTGAAGAGACAACGATGTTACCATTAAGAGGCTTTTCTCCTTCTTCACTATATAAAGAAGTAGCGTAGACTTGATCGGTGTATTTGGCTATACGATTGATGTAATCTTGTGTTGGAAAAGTGTTTTTATAATTAATAGTGTATTCCGGGTTTCCAGCTGAGCACGATGCAACGCTAATACGTGGGTTAATAAGACTTAAAAAATCATCGTTGGACGAAGTTTTAGAACCATGATGAGCGGCTTTATATAATTCAACATTAGGAAAACTTTCTTTATAATGTTCGACGAATTTTGCCTCGCCTTCTTTTTCTAAATCGCCTGTAAATAAGAAATATTGTTCTTTGTATTTAAATCTTGTGATAACTGAATAATTATTTTCATTATCAGTTGTGTTTTCAAAATAATAATAGTTCCATAATGTTTCAAACGATATGTCATCTGTTAAATTATATGTCTTAGAGGCGCCATTCTCCTCGTTATAACATTCTTTAGCAGTATAGTGTTTTGCGCCTTTAGAAACAGCCTCGTCACGAGCTATAAGATAGTTCTTATACACATTAGTGGCTTTAGTTGTATAAGAAGCATCGATAATAGTTCCGACTTCATATTGATAGAAAATGCCTGGTTTTGCTTTTGAGCCATAAAATCCTTCAATGTGATCAGAATCTCCATGCGTTACAATAACATATTCAAGTTTATTATCTTTTATATAAGGATTCATATAGTTTGTTATAGTTGTTGTATCACTTACACCTGCATCAATTAAAATATCAGTTTCACCGGCTTTGATATAAATAGCATCACCATTTTTATTATTTCCTAATTGCATAAAGTGAAATTGTAAATCATCATAAGTAATACCTGTAACTGCTTGTGGTTTTTGATTTGATGGATTATCATTATTGAAATAACGATAACCTATATACGCAATTGCGCTCGATATAAGGAATACTATTAAAGAAATGATAAATTTTTTAAATTTATTTTTAGCTTTTCGCTTTGTCTTTTTAATTTCTTTATTGACTCTCGTTTCTAAAGAAGAAGTTTTATCAATTACTTTACCACCACTTTTTTTAACAAGTTCTTGAGCATATTTAAGTGCATCACTTTTCTTATCAAATGTTTTAGTTGCACGGTTACTTCCTTCTTTTTTTACTCCGAATTTTTTATTGCTTGTTACATATACTATATAATTCATTAACTTACCTCTACTAGTCTATTTATTAGATAATTTTTCGATTATCTCTTTACGCTTAATAATTCCAATGAAGAAACCTCGATCATCTTCAATAGGAACAAAACTTTGCTCTAATGATAAGGTTACTAGTTCATCAAAAGTACAATTTATATTTAAGATATGATAGCTACGATGTAAGTGAATATCTTTAATCGTTAAACTTTCATATTCTTTAATATTAAATATATCTTTATTAGTAATGAGTTCTAGTAAATCGCCTTCAGAAAGTGTACCAAAGAAATGACCTTCATTATCAAGAATAGGAACTGTCGCGTAGCGATGGTATTTAAATTTTTCTAAAGCTTGCCTTAAAGTTGTGGAAGTTAATAAATATTGACACTTACTTTTAGGAACGATTAATTGTAGTAGATTCATAACTTTGTCCTCCTAGTTTTTGTGATATAAGAAACAGTTTTTTTCATGAGAATTAATTATGCCAATTGCTTGCAAATATGAATAAATAATAGTGCTACCAACAAATTTCATACCTCTAGATATTAAATCAAGAGATATTTTATCTGATAATTCATTAGTGGTTAAACCAATTTCAAAATATGTAATGCCACTAGTGAATGTACATAAATATTGATAAAAAGATCCAAATTCATTTTGTATTTGCTTAAATATTTTGGCGTTTTCAATGCTCGCTATTATTTTTCTTTTGTTTCTAACAATACTTTTATTATTAATTAATTCATTAATTTTTACTTGGTCATAATTTATAATTTTATTAATATCAAAATTATCATAAGCTTTTTTAAATGAGTCTCTTTTATTTAAGATACATTCCCAAGATAGACCGGCTTGAAATGATTCTAAAATAAGCATTTCTAATAAATATCTTTCATCAGTATTTAATAATCCCCATTCCTTATCATGATAAGTTACATATATAGGATTATTTAGATTACACCATTTACATCTATTCATAATAATTATTTCCTTGGCATTACAAAAGCACTTGTATCAATGCCTTCTATTTCTAATAGTTTGATTTTATTAAGAATTCCTCCGCCATAACCAGTTACATTGTTATTAGCGCCCATTACGCGGTGGCAAGGAATAATAATACATATTTGATTAGCTCCGACAGCGTGACCAACAGCTTGAGCAGACATTTTTTTGATGCCTCGTGCATTAGCAATTTCTTTAGCAATATCATTATAAGTAATAGTTTTGCCATATGGGATTTTAAGCATTATTTCATTGACACTTTTTTGAAACTCGGTAGTTTTAACTTTGTATTTTGGTGTAAAACTAGGATTTGTGCCACTAAAATAAATATCTAGCCACTTTTTTGTTTCATCAAAAATTGGTAAATCGTTATATTCATTATTTATCATATGCTTGTTACTATCTTTTGAGTTATCAAACCATAAACCAGTAAGATATTCTCCATCGCTTTCTAACTTTATAATTCCTAATGGAGATAGATATTCATTAAAAAATTTGCTCATAAAATCACCACCATTATTTTAACAAATTGGTGGCTATTTTGATATAAAAAATGTGACAATTTATGATTATTTTAATTTAAATCTAAATTGTTTTGCTTTTGCTTTTTAACTTCTTCTTCGCGCTTTTTAAATACACGTGGAAAAGTAGTAAAAATAACGATAGTAGTAATTATTCCCGCAGCAAAGTCAGCGATACCTTCAGACATATATACACCTTTAAAACCAATTGTATGCGTTAAAATAATGCATAGAGGAATAAGTATAATAACTTTCCTTAAAACTGCTAAAACAAGAGCGGATTTTGCTTGCCCTAAAGCTACATTAATATTTTGTAATGTCATTTGTACGAAAAACATAATAGAACCCATTAAAAATAATGGTGTGTATTTTATCACAATGTTACTTACTTCTTTACTAGCGGAGAATATTAAAGCATATATTTTTGGAAACGCTAATGACAATGACCACACAACAACGGCATAACAAAAAGCAATTATTGTTACATCTTTAATGCCTTCTTTTAATCTTTTGGCATTACCCGCTCCATAATTATAGCTTACAAATGGCTGCATACCATAACCAAGACCGTTTAATGGTAATGAGATTAATTGCAATGCACTTAACATAATTGTAAGAGCAGCAGTATAATTAGCGTCGTCATTAGTGGCCCACTTTAAATTATTATTAAAGACAATTTGAATAGCGCATTCAGTAATAGTCATAATAAATGGTGATAACCCTAATGATAATATTTTTAAAATGCGTCTTTTATCAAATTGAAAATGTTTTAAATTTATGCGAAATATACTTTTTTTAGAGTGTAGATAAATAATAATCCAAACAAATGAAATAAACTGTGATATAACTGTGGCTAAACTTGCTCCATCAACACCCATTTTAAAAACAAATATAAATAATGGATCTAAAGCGATATTAATGATTGCACCAATTAATATGGATAGCATGGCAATAAGTGATTTACCTTGTGCGGTAATAAATGGATTAAGTCCTTGCGCTAATAAGACAAACACTGAGCCTAGTCCATATATTTTTAAATAACTAGTGGCGTATTTAACTGCGCTAGTAGGACAGCCAAATAGTTCCACAATATTTTGAGCAAATATATAAACAATAACACTTATAATTATTCCTAATATAAAGAGCAAGACGAATGAAGTATTAAAAATTTTATTTGCCTCTTCTTTATCATTTTCTCCTAATTTCATTGTGGCAAGTGGAGAACCACCTAGGCCTATTAAATTAGCAAAAGCTTGAATAATAATCGTCAAAGGAAGTACTATTCCAAGTGCTGCAAGAGCGTCCATTCCTGTTACTTCAATATTTGAAACATAAATACGATCTACAATGTTATATAAAAAAGTAATAAGTTGCGCAATAACTGCAGGAATGGTTAATTTAAATACTAATGGCAATATCTTTCCACTTTTTAATTCTTCTGTCGAATTGTTCATATACTTCACCTACATCATTTAAGCAATTTTTTTAAATAATATTGTTTGTTCTTTCATATTAATTTTTATGACTTCATAACCAAAAGCCAGAAGTTCTTTTTTGTATTTTAAAAATGAGTGATCAATATTAAAGCCTAGGATATCTTTGATTTGTTTATATGTTAATTTGAACTCATTTACTTCTTTGTTTGGAAAATTAGATGAGATATACTCCCAAAGTTTTTCATATTTACTCATAGTTTAACCCCCTAACTATTGATTTTAAAATAAAAAGTTCGGTTCACATTAGGAATCGAACTAATAATTCGTATGGCAGGGGCGGCAGGAATCGAACCCGCAATAACGGTTTTGGAGACCGTTGCTATACCATTTAACTACGCCCCTAATGACTCGAGTCTAGAGACTACGAGCGACTTTGTTAACTAAGCCCATATCGACTTTGCCAGCAAAGTTTGCTTTGAAGTGTTTCATAATAGAAGGAATTGATTTGTCTTCTAATTTTCCAATTTCTTCTTTTATTTCATCTTCTGATAACATCTTAGGTAAATAAGCCTTAAGAGTGTTTTCTTGCACTTCAATTGCGCTAACACGATCTGGACGATTTACTTTGATAAATCCATCTTTTTCGTCTTGTAATTCTTTAAGAGTTTTAGAAATAATTGCCACTAAATCAGCGTCAGAAATTTCTTTTCCTTGAGCCTTTAATTCAATGCTCATAAGATTATATTTATTAATTACTACAGATAATGCGGCACGTGATTCTTTATCTTTTGCTTTTAAAGCTTCCATGCTTGCTTTTTTCAATTCATTAATTAACATAACGCTCACCTCTTAAACGCATATATAATGATAACACATTTTAATCGTTTTTCAAGAAAAATTATTAATAGTCCGTAATAAAAGTAGTTTTATGCATCAAAACTGCTTATATAATACTCTAATAATTCATCATATTCTTTTTCTAATTGTTTTTGTTTTGTTTCTAATTCTTGCATTTTTTTAGAGTCCATATAGTTTTCTTCTAAAAATTGCGCATCTTTTAGCTCTTGGATTTTTCCTTCTAAGATTTCTAATCTTTCTTCGCATTTTAATTTAGATAGTCCAGAACTTTTAGCTTTAGTGATTACTTTCTTTTCTTTTTTTTCTTTGACTTCATTAGAGAAAAACAAATCTTTTAAATCTTCTTTTAAAGAAGCGTAATTGCCTTCTTCTAAATATGTCTTGTGATTATTGATATAAAGTATTCTATTAGCTAAAGTATCAACGAAGTAACGGTCATGAGATACTAATATAATCGCTCCGCCGTAACTTTCTAAAGCATTAATTAAAGCTTCTTTAGCAATTAAATCAAGGTGGTTTGTTGGTTCATCTAATAGTAATAAATCGTAATTATTTAAAACTAATTTTGCTAATATGAGACGCATTTTTTCTCCACCGGACAACACTTTAACTACTTTAAAAACATCATCATCATGGAAGCCAAATTTTCCTAAGTGGTTACGAATTTCTTTTTCTAACATATTTTCAAAAGAATTTTGAATATATTCAATAAGTGTATAGGAACAATCATCTAAACTGAAATCATTTTGTGCCAAATAGCCAATATTTAATGGCCTTAAAAAATCAATAGAGCCACTTAATAATCTAATTTGATGCATAATAGTTTTTAAGATAGTGGTTTTGCCACATCCGTTATCTCCCATAATAGCTAAATGGTCATCACTAAAAAGAGTTAAATTAACTTCATCAAATAAAGGCTTATCATAACCAAAAAGGCAATTAGCAAATAACATAATTTTTTTGCCTTTTAAACTATCTCCTTGAAAAGAAATTTTTAAACTAGTTTTTGCTTCATAAGGCTTATCAATTATTTTCATGTGTTCCAGTTTCTTTTCGCGATCTTTAGCACGTGCTACAAAACGAGGCTTAGGTTTAAAATATTCAATAAATCTTTTAAGTTTTTCGATTTCTTTTTGTTGTGAATTGTAGTTTTTAAGTTGAAGTTCGTATCTTAATTTTTTTTCATTTAAATATTGATCGTAATTGCCTTTATAAATATTTAATTCTTTATTTTCTATTTCAAAAATTCTATTAGCTAAACTATTAATGAAATATCGGTCGTGAGATACAAATAAAATAGTTCCAGGATAACTTTTCAAATAATCTTCTAACCAGTCAATTGTGGATATATCTAAGTGGTTAGTAGGTTCATCAAGTATTAATAAATCTGGTTTTATAAGTAACAATTTAGCAAAAGCCATTTTGGTTCTTTCGCCGCCAGAAAAAGATGATATTTTACGATTGAAATCTTCTTTTTTAAATCCAAATTTTAACAAAATCATTTCAATCAAATAATGGTAGTCATACCCACCATTTGCTTCAAAATAATTTAGTTTTTTCGCATATTCATTGTGAAGATCTTCGTTATTTGGCTCTAAAGCCATTTTATTGGCTAACAATTCTAATTCTTTTTCTCTTTTTATTTGATCTTTAAAGACATCAATAGCTTCATCATAAAGAGTGTTATTTGCATCGTTAATTACTTTTTGTGATAAATAACCCACTACAATGTTTTTAGGTATTGATATTTCTCCTGGTTGCTCATTGGCTGGATTAGCAGATATTGACTCTTCACCAATTATTATTTTAATTAGTGTTGATTTTCCACATCCATTAGGTCCAACAATAGCAACACGTTCTTTTTCATTCACACTAAAATTAAGACCTTTGAAAATAAGTTCTGAGCCAAAATATTTAGTGATATTGCTTCCTTGTATAACAGCCATAATTATAAATGAAAACGTTTCTTAAATTCTTCAGTAGTATCTTTAAAATGGAAAACAAACATAGCAATAAGAATAATAATGCCGGTTCCTAAGGCTGCGAGTGCCATCCATTTAACGTAAAAGAATAATCCTAATTGATAAAATAAGAAATATAACCCTTCTAAAATTGATAAGAATAATAAATACATAATTGAGTCACAATAAAACTCGTTTTTAATTGTTGCTAAAACAAACATACCTATAGAAGTAGCCATTAGTAATGATGGCAAAGCGTAATTTAATGACCACATAGCTTCTCGGTTAACACGAGATACTAAGCAAACACATAATTCCACTAAGATAACCATTGCCATAGTGGATAATGATTCAGAGAATATTTTTGTAGGAATATTTCCGCGATATAAAATCACGTAGCGGACAGAAAGCCAAATGTATGGCACACCAATAGCAACGAGGACACACCAATATAATGGGTTTTCACTATTGATGGTATAAATATTTACAATAATGGAAGCGATGATTGCTACAATGGAGACAAAAAGAAGTATTTTTGTTACCAAAGACATTTTTTCTTTGATTTTTTTCTTTGGATAAGGTTGATAATTCATTGGCTTATTATCATCCTCAAGTATTTTGTAACATAATGGACATTTTTTTCTTTCGTTATTAATAGCAACATGACAATGTGGACAATATTTCATATTATTCCACCTCCAAATCATTAGTCTCTACAGTTACTTTTATACCAAGATTAGCCATATTTGAAGCTATTTGTTGGATAACATCACGATCAACAAATTTGCTAGCATACGAGAATACAAAAGTATTATTAACTGATACAGCGCCCATATTTACTGGAGATAATTTGCTTACTCCAATCATAAATTCAAATCTTTCAATAAATGGAGCCATATCTTCAGGTATTGTTAATTTTCCCAAATTAGAAAAACTAACGGTATTTGAATCTTGGCCATGCATTTTATAAGCAATACGCATGATAAAATTTTTGATAGGTAATGGTAATATTTTGACTAAGAAGTTCTTTTCAATATTAACATTAGACACAAGTTGACGCATAAGTAAGTCACGATTTACTTTACTTAGTGTGTCTTTAACATAACCAACGACATCTTCGAATGTTAACGATTTATTTCTAAATTCACCAGTTGTACGTGTATAAAGCATAAAATTACGCATAGAATGTGAATTAAAATATTTACGTGCGTTTATTGGTAAAAATAATCTTAAATTATGTTTAGGTGTCTTTTTATCTTTAAAATAAACATTGTAAAGAGAAAAAAGAATTACTGCGCCCATTAATCCAGTAATAGTAGCGTCATATTTATGCGCGACTTGTTTTAAATTATCGACATCGGCAATTAATTGAACTAAACCAGTCCAATTATCTTTATAGTGTTTGCCTTTTATTTGAAAAGCTCTTGGTTCTTTATCTGGTGCTTTTACTTTGGCTTCATAATTTTCATTAAAATCATCCAATGTTTCTGCGGACAACTTTTCTACTTCATCCGTTTGTACGCTGCCATCATTTTTAATATCTTTACCAGTGTGAATTAAATAATAGTAAACAATAGTTTTTAAAAATTCACTAGCGCCAGTTCCATCAGTTAGGGCGTGGAACATTTCAAGAGAAATGCGTCTACCAAAATAAGAAACTGTAAACATAAATCCATTGTGTGTATGGATATGAACGGAATTAAATAAATATGGATCTTCTTCTTCGATTATTGGTGTGTTGTAATTATGTTCTAAATAATACCAAAAAGCTCCACGTTTTAATTTTACGCATAATGATGGAAATCTTTTCAAAGCATCAATAGTTGCCTTTTTTAAAATATCAGGGTCAATATCTTCTTTTAGCAAAGCAGATAGGCGATAACTATTGGTATCACTACGTTTATAGACAGCAGGGAAAATCTTTGCTGCATTATCTAATGTGTACCATTCATTTGCCATAAGAATCAACCTCTTTTCAAAACGTATGAATATTATACCACATTATCAATAAATCACAATGAAAAAAAAGACCTATAAGGTCTTTCGTTGTTAAATATCTAATTGTAATTTAATACGAACAAAATCAACTATTTTGTCGCGATCAATTTTATAAGCAAGCGCTAGTTCGTCAAAAAGCATTTTATGAGCTTTATCAAACATTACACTATCGGTAAGACAAAACTTTGCATTAGTGTTTAATTTGGCTTTTTTAAGTAAATACAATTTGTAACACATATACGCTATTTCTTTTAAATTACCGGATGATAATTTTTTATGAAATAAGTCTCGACGTTCTTTGGTGTCATCAATAATAGTACTATCAATACTATTCATATAAGTGACTAAGTCATCAGCTTGATCTTTAGTTAGAACTTCACGCAAAAATTCTTTTTCTTTACTGACTGGAACAAAAATCGACATACTTTCATCAAAACTTGGTACTAATTTATAATAGTCATTGCCGCCAATTTGTAAAATTTCTTTAATCGTGCAAATGCCATGAGCTTTGTGAACCATTATTTTGCCAACTTCTAGCATCATAAAACCCCCTTTGATACTTTTATTTTATCAAAAAGTTTTAAAAAAAGTAAGCAGAAAAAATGGTAAAAATTTATATTTTAAGTTTTTTAAATAAAAAAATTTATATAAATGTCAAAAAATGTTCGACAAATTTTAGCAAAAAATATTAATTTATATAATAAATTAGGACAAAAAAAGAAATTAGCCACTAATTTTTTAATATATTTTTGAAAATGCTCTAATATTTTGCTTTTTTGTGCAACAAAAATGATTATAGCTAAAAAGTAAAATGATAGTGCTTTCACAAACTGTTAAAATTAGTTTGCTGCATTTGCTTGATTGCATTTTATAGCGTCAATAGCTAAGACAATCATCAAAACGCGTAAAGCATCATTACTATTTTTAATATTTAAAACATAAGTATCTGTAAAATTGAGTAATTGTTTGCTAATATATGCAATTACTTGGTTGTTAGAATTAACAATACTATAATCCCACTCCCAAATATCTCCGGTAACTGTCCAATCTGAACAAGTTAAAGAAAATTTTGGTTTAAACCAAGAAAATTCTTTGATAATTTCACCTACTTCATTACCATTTTCAAACATAGTAAAGTGAGGAAGAAATCTAAATATTTGTTCCTTTAGTGTTCCAATATGCACATTATTTTGATTATAAATGTAGAATAAATGTCCCCAAGAGAGTTGCCCTTGAACATGAAAAAATACATTACCTGCTTCATCAAAAATATTGTAGGAATCAAACCAAGAGAAAAACTTTTGTTTAAATAATAATTTCATATTTTTATTTTAAATAGTTTAATACTTCGTTTGTATCGACCACTCTACTATCGTAGCAGCGAGAAAAATAGTCTAATCCATCTTCTTGCTTACCAATTAAGAATGTGGCACAAGCATCAGCAGGAACAATTGTTTTATAGTTGAGAAAATAAGCACCAGCAAGTGTTTGAAGCACACATATATTTGTATCTGCTCCAAAGGCAATTAAAGTGTCTACACCCAATTCTCTTAATAACAAATCTAAATCTGTTTGAAAAAATCCGTTGTAGCGGCGTTTTGGAATAATAAAATCTTTCTTGGTAACATTGAAAATATCAAGTGGTTTTGCAGCCTCGCTATCTTTAATGCCATGTTCTCCCCATAATTCAAGTTCTTTATCCACTCCAGGAATGTGGGCATCACAAGAAAAGATAATCGGAATGTTTTTTTCTCTAGCTTTGCTAATGATTTTATTGGCATTTTTAACTGCTTCATCTAATACAGGAATATTACCTTGTGGTCCACCTAATAAATCAATTACTAGAATTGCACACTTCTTTAAATCAACTTCTTTGCTTGTTTGCCATTTGGTATTTTGGTGCTTTGGTATATACATAATGATTCGCTCCTTAGTGGTTATATATAACATAGATATTTTACATTAAAAGTATCGAAAAGTTAATAAAAGGTTATAAATAGGCACACATTAAATATTGAAATTTATAAATTGGTTCTGTTATACATTGACTCTTGTATTTTTATAAATCGTAGCACACAAATAAAAATAACAAACAAAAAAGTTTGATTTTATCGAAATTTTTAATAAATGTGTCTTTCCTGCAAAGGTCACCAAAACCATGATTCTTTTCATTCGATTATTAATAAAAAACTTATTTTTGTATGTTTTTGATCCAAAAAATATGTTTGTTCATCAAATCTTACACAAATTAGCAAAAAAACATTCGAATCAGAATTGAACCAAAATGTATCAAATCGTAGCACGAGTAGCACAGAAACAACAAAAAAACCCGATATAATCGGGTAATTTGTAAAATGGTGACCTATACGGGATTCGAACCCATGAATGCATGCGTGAAAGGCATGTGAGTTAAGCC
>CALBGF010000148.1 GCA_937893635.1 uncultured Mollicutes bacterium
TATTTTATGTAATAACTCCATAATTTTATCCTCCGTAATTATGGTAGCACCCTAATAAGTTAGTTTCAACTAATGTAATTATAATATCAACTCGTAGCATTAGTTTGTTCAATTTGCTATAACGCTTAATTCTATTAATACAAACAGATTTTTTTAATGTTATTTATTTTTTAACTTATTAATTTTAGATAATTTCACATCTATATCCGTTTTCTTTACACATATCAATCACTTGTGGATTAAACGGAGTTCTTACTATTATAGAAGCGCTTATAGTATTTCGACTAAAAAACATCGAATGCCTTATAACTGTGTAAAAAGCATTTATTGAAACATACGCTTCTTTAGGCAATTCAATAACTAGGCCAGGATTTTGGGCAAATGAATATGGTTGAAGGGTAATTTTACGCTTAAAAGATTCTTCATCATTTGTATATATTTTAACTTCCTTTAACCCAAAACAGCCATAAAAAGCATATGAAGGAATATTAGTAATTTTAGATGATATATATAATTTATTAAAATAATTACGATAGAAGCATTCATCACCAAGGCTTTCGACATTTTTTAAATCTAACTCTTGCAGTTTACAATTTTTAAACGCCTTACTACCAATTGAAAGTAAAGTACTAGGAAAATCTATTCTTTCTAAATCTGTATTTTCAAAAGCACTATTTTCAATACTTATTAATCCATTTGGTAAAACCACATTTTTAAGATACACACATAATTTAAAACAAGCATATGGTATAACTTGCAATTTGGGAAGAACAATTTCTCTTAAACTTATACAATGTTCGAAGCATGATGCTCCTAATTCAATTGCATCACCTTCGAAAATAATTTTACTAAGTAATTGACAATCATAGAATGCTTTATTTCCAATTCTTTTTACTGATTTTGGAATAACAATTTCACTTATTCTACTAGACTTAAACATCTCATCTGGAATATATTCTATACCTTCTTCAAGTGTAGGATATTCAAAATAATGGTCAGAAAAATACTCATTTATTAATCCCATAAATAAATTACTCCTTTATACAAATTTTTTATTACCAACAATGTGATAAAATTTTTTTATAAAATCTATGTAGGAATTATCTATAAATAGATACATAAACATTTCTTCGAAATAGGATACAGAGTCTTTTTGATAATAAGCTTCAGCGACTGCACCTGCCATAGCGCCTAAAGTATCTGTATCTCCTCCAATTCCTGCACAATTTCTGATTGCATCTTCTAAACTATCAGAAATTAAAAAGCAATAAATAGCTTGCGGCACACTACCTTGACATGTAGCATTAAAAGTATAATTTTTTACTAACTCATCGTAGTCTAAGAAAGCAATTTCTGGATAATATTCTTTAATCATTCTATTCTTAATATATTCTTTATCTTTTCCATTTCTTGCAAGATACATACACATTGCAATAGCTTCTGCTCCTTTAATTCCTTCAATATGATTATGTGTTATCTCTGATACAATTCTTGATAAAATTTTAACTTCCTCTTCACTATTTGCTATCCATCCAACTGGAGATATACGCATTGCAGATCCATTTCCAAATGAATTATATGGTTCGTGATTAGTGGATAAACACCAGTCTACAAATAATGTTCCATATCCTACATATGGATGAAGTTTGAATGTTCTAACAAACTCATTAACTAATTCTTGTTTAATCTTATCTAATCCATTTTTTGAATAATCAATTGGATAATTATTCATTAATACTTTAGCAACCGCTAGCGTTAAATAAGAATCATCAGTCATCCTATTATTAATATTGTATATATTAAATCTTTTAGATTTGGCTTTCTTCAATTCATAGAAAGATCCTACCATATCACCTATTATTGCCCCTAACATATTATCATCCCTTCCTAATAACTTTTTCTAATGCTTCCGCTAAACGGATATGACTTGCATTAGTTAAGTGAATTCCATCTTTTCCAACGCGTAATATTTTATTACTAATAACATCACAGTTATTTTCTCTAGCTAAAATTTTAAAAGCATTTTCAAATTGTAAAGATTTGATCGTTTCACCTTTATATTCTTCAGACACAGAATCATCAATTACTGGTGGAGTAATTAAAATAATTTTGGGTTCTTTGCTAAGTCCTAAAAGTGAATATTTTTTTATCACATCAATATAATTTGTTTTTATTGCTAAAGTTATTTCTTCTACTGAACGATTAAACTTACTTTTTAAGTCGTTTGTTCCTAAAAAAATAACAACATAATCTAAAGGTTCATGCGTAATTAGTGCTGTAATAAAAAAATTACTTCCATTACGATTACCTTTATATTCTTTATAATCATCTAAATTCGTAGTCCTTGAAGGCATTCCTTCATTTATTACTTGAGTGTTTTTACCTAGTTTTTTTTCTAAATAATATGTATATCTTTTATTTAGTTTACAATGTTTAAATGTTCCATCTGGTATTGTCCCCCAAGTATTAGAGTCCCCATAGCATAAAATTCTTAGTTTTTTCATATTTATTTAAGCGGTATATAATATCCTTTCTTAATTCTAATTAAACGATAATCAATCTTATTAATTTCTATATCAATGACATTTATTGTCTCTTCTAACATGGATTTAAAATTTATTTTAACTATCTTATCTACATTAATTTTTTCATAACTTTCTTTTATTAAACTTAAGTCAATTTCTAATGATTTTAATAAAGAATAAGTCTTTGAATAAAATACTTGACCTCCTCTAGATAGTTCACTTTCTTTTCTAAAAATAATATCTCCATATAAATTAGTTATAAACTCAATTAAATCTCTTTTTGTAGTTATTCCATCATAATCACAATGCTTTTGCTCATAATTTTTTAAACTTTTGAGTTTTATCATACTATTTTGAATAAATTCATTTAATCTGGCAATAAATTTAAGACAATATTTCTTTAACTTTGTTTCATCATTAATGGAGTATAAATATGCCTTACCTGGTAAGAAAAAATCACAGTATAATTTTGCTACCAAAATATTATGATTAAGCCTTAAGTCTTGAATTAGATGTAATAATGTATAATTTTCATCATATAATTTGCTTTTGTCTAAAGTCTTAATATATCTAAGATAACCTTGCTTAGTTTTATATTTAAATATCTTCGCTTCCATACATTTTTTGATATAGGCCTTCCCAATAATCATTGTCATCGTCATTAGGATCCGCGATAGAAAAATCATCATTTTCAAAATCAAACACATCAGTACTATTAATTGATTCACTCGCTTTTGTTTTATTTTTACTTAGAGCATAGCTTCTTTTAAGCTTTTTTAATAAACTCATATATTTTACCATCTCCCACGATACTTATTATATTGGTAAGATATATTTAAGTCATAAAAAAAGCCCATTTGTACTTTTATAGAAACAAAATTCACAAATAGACTTAAATTATAAAATTAATTTTATTATTTTAAGTGCATTATTGATATATTTTTAAGTTAACTGTATCAATAAGTCCAATCATATTTCTAATAAAAATACGAACATTCATTTTATAATCTATATTTCCATCTTTGTTTTTTCCACCAAATAAAGCAAAAGGAGAATTATCATATTTTGTTAAATATTCAATATCAATTAAATCAACAGCATATAGTTTATGTAAGAATATCGCTGTTTGATAGATGACACTATTAAGCAAAAATTCAATATTGGAATAATAATTTCTTGGGAAATTATCATTACTTTCTTCATTTCCATCATAGATATCGTTATAAAAAGCACTATTGCTTTTTATATATTCTTCTCTTGATAATGATTTCGTTTCTTCTAAAATATCATCAGTCGTAAAGTTTTCATAATGACTAAGTGCTTCTAGTTCTTTTTGATTATTTTCTGCAAAAATGTGAAAATTATATAGAAGTTTTTGATAATCATCTTTAATATTAGAATCAGAATTTAAATATTGTTTTGCAAGATCAATAAAATTTACATATATGTTTGAAATTAACATATTATAAAAATATTCTATATTTTCATATAAATTATTATTGTTATCTAATTCTTTTTTCAAATCGCTATTGGACATTTTGTTAAGTGTCTCTACATACTCTTCTTTTGTTTTATAGTTTAATAAATTCATATATTTTCTCCTTCTTTTTGTGTATGAGATATTTAGTTTATTATGAAATATTGTTCATTATAAAAACGGACATTTCCCGAATTAACTTTTTCAAGTTTATCAATTAGTGACTCAATATAAACTTTTATAATTTCTATGTAATTTGTTTCATATTTAGTACATGATTTAATATCAGTTACAAAATTATAAGCATCAATATCATTATTTTCATCAATAGTGTAACTAATGTTTTTTATATTAAAAACATTAACTAAAATAAAACCTGATGTATTAACTAAATAGTTTAATAAATCCGCTATACGAGAATAATATGCTTCGCCTTTACACACCCCAAAATCACATGTTTTTAAAATGTCATCATAAATGATACTTGCATAACTAAGAATATCTTCTTTGGTAATAGATTCATCATAATCCTTAGTGGTTGTGTAATATTTATATTTAGTTAAATTATCACTAAGATTTTTAACATAATTATATAAATTAGAAAAATTACCTTGTGAAAACATTTTATATTCATCTACATAAATATTAGTATCAACAAATAAAGAAATATATTGTTTAGTCTTAATTACATAATTCGACCAAAGATATGAAACTAATGTAAAATAGTCATATTGTAATTCTTCTTTTAAATATGAAATATCGTTATAATTTTGTTTCAACTCTTTAAATGATAAACCATTCAAAAAAGTAAAATAATCAAGTTTATTAATAAAATTTAATGGATTAGTCATAAAATTTTCCTTTTATATTTTCATTTTATAAATCAAAAATATTCAACATGTTTAAATATGCTTTTTTCCTCAAGTCACTATATTCATCATAACTAGTATATTTTCTTAATTCTTTTGCGTTTTTAGTAGTATCTTTTTTATCAATATATTTTAATTCAAAAGCATGTGAAGAATATTTTCTATAAATCAAAGCCATTGTCAAAAAATGCTTTTCTAATGAATAGTTTAATATTTTTGGCGCTTCTATTTGCAATATCAATGGTAATCTAATATCAGATAGAATCCATTGTTTTACTGAATTTTTATTTACTACCATATTAACAACTACAAATTCAGGTTTTTGTTTATTAGTTTTAGGAGTCAAAATAGGTTTTAATGGATACTTTGGAAAATTATTATTTCCTTGATTTGATTTTTTATAATACATTCTTGGCTCTATAGATTCAACATTAAATCCATAACATAATACATAATCTAGTTTTGTGGCAAAATAATTTTCAAATGAAAACTTAACATACTTTAAATGTTCCGCTCTAAAAGACATAGATAAATAGCAATTTGATGTACCTGTAGGGAAAACTGCTTGTTTTAAATAATCATCAATACTTTGATATTCTTGTCCAAATTTACTGCAATTTTTTATAAATAATTTGTTCAAATTTCTATTTTGTATGAAATCAGGTATTATAACTTCACTATCTTTATCATTTGGAATATCTAATAACGCTACTGGTTTACATATAAGCGGAGTTAATCTGCTCCTAAATACCCAATTGTCTTCGATCTTACTAATAGGAATAAGGACAGCATAAATTTGATTGTTATATTCTTTTAAAGCATAAACTCTACACCAGGCCTTACCATCATTTGTCGTAAACTCGCCATTAAGGAAACGACAATATAATCGCATGTCATAAATAATTGCAATATTCTTCTTTTCTTTATAAGCTTTGTTTAACAAGCGAAAATTTCTTTGAAAATCGCCACTAACTTTAACATTTGTTTGCGCTAATGCACTAGCGTCATTTTTAATTTTATCTCGATTATAAGAATTAGTGTAAGTATCTAATACTCGATCAACTAAAAAGTCCGTTTCAACTCCAATGGTATATTTATCATTAAGAATTGCCGCTAAAATCTTAGTGACTTGTTCATTATTTAAAGACCATTTTTGTTCAATATAAAATTTGCCTTTTGATGTGGTTTCAAGAACAAACGGAACTTTATCCGGAAATTCTATTGTCAATTTTTTTAGATATTCTAAGCAATCTTTTATTCTTTGTCTTTTAACATCATTACCAACAGTATTATTTGGATCATACTTTAATCCAAATGTTGTTGCGTATCTACAAATATTTTGTTGCGTAGCTGGATGTTTCTCATTTGTATACTTTAATAAATAATCTAATGTAAGTAATAGTTCAGCGCGATGTATTTCTGTATCTGTTAATGACATAGTATCTCCTTCTTTCGTTTATTATTATACAGTTCAAACTCATCACCCACCCGTTAGTGGCGTTTTAGTACTCATATAGGTACATTATAGCATATTACTCAGTGACTTTATATATTTACCCATATAATAGAATGTGGAGGGAATTTTATGAAAAATTTTATAACTTTTTATGAGGTGCTAAGAACTTGTGATTTAATTAAACTAGAAAACGAAATAGCAAAAACATATAGTGAATGTAACAAAATAGAAAAAAGAAAATGGATTAATAAAACATTTATTTTTATGGGAGAATTATTAATGCTTACTCCTAGTAAAATAAATAGTAATAAAGTTTTACTTTTTAAAGAGAGTAATCATAGTATTATTTATAATAACTCTTTTTTCGTATATTATAATGATTTAGAAAAAATCAAATGCACCTTTTATAGCAAAAAAGAATTGAATACTAAAAGCCTTGATCAGCTTAAAATAATTTCAAATAAATTATCTAAATTAACTAATACTATTACTACATATGATTATAGTTATGATTCATTAAAAAAAATTGTTTCATATATAATGCCTATATCATTATTCAAACGTTATTCTAAAGAAAAAGTAGTCGCGGATATTTTGTATGAATTAACTTTTTTTGGAATAATATTAGAAAATAATGAAAAAAACAAAAAACAAAAAAAGGAAAATATCAAATCGATAATAGCAGAAATAAAAAAAGAGCAAAATGAAATAATAAAACAAAAAGAACAAAATACGAAGCAAGAAAAAAGCAAAGAGCAAACAATAAAGATTCCTACTAAAGAAGAAATTATAAAAGAGAAAAACAATGAAATTGGATCGATTTTAGATACTTATACAAAAATCAAAGTTTTAAATATTGCCGCAGCGGCAAAAGAGATGGAAAAAAGCAACTAAAAATCACCAAACTATCAGTTGACGGATAGTTCGAAAGGAAAATGTATATGAAAAGATATATCACTTTATATAATGCAATAAAAAAATGCGATATAGTTAAATTAGAAAAAGAAATAGAAAAAACATTTGAATATGATAAAGAAAATAAACTTTCTTCTACTTATGTCACATTAGTATTTATTGGTGAATTATTAGCACTTAAACCATTAAGAACTAAAAAGAAAACCATTTTATTTCATGAAAGGATAGATGGTCATACCGATACTACTTGCATTGAATATGATGAATTAGTAAATATTCAATGTGATTTTTGTGATATAAAAGAATTAGGTAAAAAAAGTATTGATGAATTAAATAATTTTGTTACCAAGTTAGATAATATTATACCTTTTGAATTTTGTTCATATATGCTTGTTCCAACTAGAAAAATCTTATCATATTTAATTCCATATTCGCTTATAGAAAAGTATTCTATTGAAGAAATAGTTGCTTCTTCTCTTCACGAACTTTCTTTTTTTGGAATTAATGTTAATAAAATAGACAAAATGAAAAATTCTTTTCTTGATATTCCAAAAACAAATATAAAAAAGCATCAACTGGAAAATACCATAGATTTACCAGTTGACGCAGAACATTCAATTAAAATATCCGTAAGCGTAAAAAAAGCCGTCTGTTTAATTAGACGACTTTTTGCTAAACATCAATTGAATATTTTTAGACCAAGGCAAATAATCAATAGGATTTAAATTGTTTTTACTTCCAAATTCATTAAATAAGTATATTAAGTAATCTTCAG
>CALBGF010000149.1 GCA_937893635.1 uncultured Mollicutes bacterium
AGAAATAGCTAAATTGATTTCAGCAGCACGTTTTTCTCTAAAATCAATTTCTTTAACAAGGCTTAGAATCTAGAATTAAAGAATTAAAAACATTTATAGATACTAAAAATGAAAAATATCCCAATGCATCTTATCTAATTAATTTAGTTAAGAAATACACTGAGATAAATGAATTGACGGATAAAATAATACAGGAATTCATCAAAAAGATAGTTATACATTATAAAAATAAAATTAATAGTGTTAAGACTCAATAAGTTGATATCTACGTCATATAGAGATATAAATATTAGTTCTTGATTAATCATCAGAACGATCCTCTAAACACTGCTAGAGTAAAATCTAGGTAGTTTTTTCTTTTATAATAGAAAAGGACTACATATGTCCGACTATATTTATCGTCTTTATGTAGTCCTCTTATTTGAGCAGTCTTTTAATTAGTAGCTCTTTTTCTTGGATAGTCGTCATTCTTATATTCATATTCACGATTTTCATCAAGTGGCATGAATAATAAGAGAATATTTATGAGGGCAGAAACCGCTACAACAATATAGATGATTCTTGTAACAACACTTCCGGCTCCAAATATCGCTTCTACTAGATTAAAGTCAAAAATTCCAACTAATCCCCAGTTAATACCACCAATAATTGTAAAAACAAGAGCGATTTTCTCTAAGACGTTCATAGTTAACCTCCAATTCACTATTAATATGTGCAAAAAATTTAAAATTATTCATTCTATTTTAAATACTAGCATCATAAATAATAAGGAGGTGGAATTATGTTAAAGAAAATTATTATAGGTGTTATTGTATTAGGAGTGATTGTTTTAGCGGGATGGAAACTGTTCTTTTCTAAAAGTGATATTTCTTCTGCGTTAGAAAAAAAGACTAGTGACTTAACTTGTTATCACATGGAATTAACTATGGATATGGAAAATGGTGATAATACAAGAAATTACTTTGTCACAACCGATTATCAAAAAACAGATGATGGAGATAACTTCCGTGTATCTATTAAAGATCAAAATATTAATCAAGAACAAATCATTATTAAAAATAAGGATGGCGTATTTGTTTTAACACCAACTTTAAATCAAGTTTATAAGTTCAATAGTGGTTGGCCAACAAATTCACCAAAACCATATTTATATCAATCAATATTAAGTGGCTTTGAAACAAAACATGATATTAAAAAAGTTGATGACGGCTACATTTTATCAACAAATCCAACTTATAAAAATAATCCGACTTGGATTAAACAAGATACAAAGCTTACTAGTGATTTAGCTCCGCAATATATTAATATTTATGGCGCTAATAACGAGGCTTTAGTTAAAATTAATTTCTCTAAAGTTGATTTTAGTCCAAAATTTGAAGAAGGATATTTTGAAGTTAAAAACAATATGGATACATCCAGAAGTAATTTGAGTGAAAGTACTTCTAAAGGTGATCAAGAATTCCCAATGTATCCAACAGGTGCCAATATTAGTGCTACAATGAAAGAAGAAACAACAAGCACTATTGATGGTAGCGAAGTTGTTATATTAGTATATGAAGGCGAAGATGCCTTTACAGTGGTGCAATCAATCATTGAGCCGAATAAAGAGATGGTTGTAAGTGAAATAGATGGCACTTTAGAAAGTGTTCTTACCGGTGTAGCATATTCTAAAAACAATTACTTAATTTATGTGGAAAATAATATTAAATATTCAATTTATTCTAAAGCCTTGACAATATCAGAAAAAATCGAAGTCGCAGAAGGTATGGAATATAGCATTATGAAATAGTTGTGCTTCGGCACAACTTTTCTTTTGCTTTTTAAAATATTTCTTCTTTACTTGATTATAATATAAAAATAATTTATATTATAGTTCGAATCGAGGTTATTTTATGGATGAAGTATTTAAAAAAGCAAAAGAAAAAAAAGTAAAATATCGTGGTCCAATTTATGCAATGGTTTTTGGGTTTATCATTACTTGTTTTATTACTATTTTTCTTGATGCTTTAATTGGTTATATAGCGATTATTTTATTTCCTTTTTTAGTATTACCTTACTTTATTGCTATGCAAATGACAATTATGCAACTTGATAATTTGCCATTTAATCGTAAAACATTTAATTCGGCAATGCGTTTAGGATTTTTCCCTAATTGTCGTATTCCATTTCGCACATTAGCTAATGTTTTGCTTGCTTTATTGATTTATGCTCTTGTTAGTAGTTTAACTTTAGGAATTTTATATTTAACGCCAAGTTATAACGAATACATTTCTCGACTAATCTTAGTAATTCAAAATTCTGATGCTCAAAATATTTATAGTAATATCAGTGCTTTTGCTAATAACGATGTTGAAACATATAACTTCGTAATGTATTTAACCACTACAATTGGTTATGGTGCAGGATTTATGTTCTTTATTTACAAAATGCTTCATAATGCTTTGTATGCTTTATGTAGAATAAGTGCTTCGCTTCCTAATGGCAAAGATAAGCCAATATTTAAAGATGTATTTCCGCATTATAAAAATCAGTATTATAAGATTGTTTATGGTAAAGAATGGTATAAAATCATCTTAATACCTCTTCTATTTGCTGGTGGAGTTGTATTATGTTATTTCACTAATTTATTAAATTTTGCTATTCCAGTCAGTTGTGCTTTAAGCGTAATTGGAATTGCTATTCTTCTTCCGGATTTATTACTTATTCAAGAAAACACATATGCAGCGATGTTTGATGAATTAAGTGCAGGCAATTTTAATAATATGAATAAAATATATAAACAAATGCGTTCTAGTGATAACTTAACGGAAGAGCAAAAACAAGAATTAGATAATTTCATTAATCACTTAAAAGATGTGATTGATGGAGAAAAAAATAATGAAAATAAAGAAGATAAAGACGATAATGATAAAAAGGAGTAGCGCCGCTACTCCTTTTTTATTAGCTATAGTTGATTATATTTTGTTGACTTACCTTTGCATTTATTAACGGGATATTTTAAAGCATTTTTCTTTAATTTAGTTAATACAATATCTTTTATATCAAGATTTAAAACAGTAGCCATTTGAATGCAATAATTTATTACATCGGCAAGTTCTTCTTTAACATTTTCCATATTATAATTAACTTCATCCCATTGAAAGCA
Source organism: uncultured Mollicutes bacterium (assembly GCA_937893635.1). Next base: position 3,146 of record CALBGF010000149.1, read on the forward strand.
TTCTAATAATTCATTTGCTTCAATCGATATTGATTTTGCTAAATTGGCTGGTGTATGAAATTGATTCCAATCTCTTTGATCAACGAAATCTTTAATTTCTTTTGTTAATTCTTCTAATGAATCCATATTATTACCTCCACTTATAAATCTTTTTTATCACGATTAATGGATTTGCTTTGATTAAATCCATTTGGATATCTTTTTTCTAATTTTTCAATATTCATCTTAAAAACATCATCTAAATCCATATCAATTGCATGAGCGGCTTCTGCTAAATACCAAGCAATATCGCCTAATTCTTTAGCAAAGCGTTCTTTATCTAACTCGTGTCCTTGATACAGATGTTTTTTTACTAAATCGATTGCTTCTCCGGATTCTCCACATAATCCCATCACACTATTAATGAGTATGTCCTTTTTATCAAGATCTTTATTTAATGTACGGAGAGCAAGTTTTTGATATTCATTAATTTCCATAATTAAAATTTATTTTCGTTATCTTCATCTTTATTATCATAATTATCAAGATAACTATAATGCTTTCCTTTCCTTTTATATCCTAAAATCATATCAAGTGTAACATTATCAGCACTTTTAAAAATATTTTTTTCTACTTGCGGATTATAATTTTTGACTAAATCTTTAATTAGCTGTTTAGTGGCGTATCTTTGAGATCCTCCACCACCATTATCACAAATTGCGCAATTTTCTGTAAATCGGCATGCGCATTGAATAAATTTTAAATTATGATAGTTCTTCCAAGAAATAATATCTTTTTCTCTAATTAAATACATTGGACGAATTAATTCCATTCCTGGGTAATTAGTAGATTTTAATTTTGGAAGCATTGTTTGAAAACTACCAGAATTTAATAAATTCATTAAAGTAGTTTCAATAACATCATCATAATGATGACCTAAGGCTATTTTATTACATCCCATTTCACGTGCAAAATTATATAATGCACCACGACGCATTTTAGCACATAAAAAACATGGACTACGATCTTGAGAATTAGCAATTTCGAAAATATCTGTTTCCACAATTTTTGCCGGAATTGATAACTTTTCTAAATTATTTTTAATGGTTTGAAGGTTAATTTCGTTATATCCAGGATTCATAACTAAGTAACTAACTTTAAAATCAAAATCAGAGTGTTTAGTTAATTGCATGAAAAGACGCGCCATAAGCATTGAGTCTTTTCCACCACTAATGCAAACACAAATATGATCATTGGGTTCCACTAATTTATATTGCTTAATACCAGCAACAAACTTTGACCATATTTTAGCGCGGTATTTAACGGTAATGGATCTTTCATATTCATCAATTGGTTTATGTTCCATAATTACAACTCCTTTAAAACTTTAATAAACGCATCTATTTCTTCTTTTATGACTAATTCACTTAAAGAAATACGGAATGATGATAAAGCTCTTTTCTTATCTTTATAAATAGCCATAATGATTTTTGACGGCGTATTTTTTATTGAACAAGCTGATTTTTGGCTTATACAAATATCATGCTCATTTAAATAGTTAACACTATCTTTTGCTAATTTATTCTTTAATGAAATATTAACAATATAAGGATAGTTAGATGAATTAATAATTACATTATCCATTTCTTTTAGTTTAGATAATAAGTATTCATTAATATTTTTTGTTTTAAGATTATTTTCTTTCATATTTTTAAATCTTAAATCTAAGGCCCTTTCTATACTAGCTATGATACCAAGAGGCACGGACCCGCTTCGATAAATAGTATTACTTGCTCCACCATGGAATAATGGAGAAAGAACTGTGCTTTTCTTTTTGATTAAGCAACCAGAACCAACAATACCGCCAAATTTGTGTGGAGTGAAGGATGTTAAATCAATGAGATTAAAATCTATATCGATTTTTCCTACACCCTGCGTGGCATCAACTAAAAAGTGTGCATTAGGATTCGTATTAATGATATTAGCAATACTTTTATAATCTTGAATTATACCGGCTTCTCCATCAACTAAAGTAATAATAACCAAAATTGTATCTTTAGTTAGTTTTTCTTTTAAATCAGCTAAATCAATTAAGCCAGTATCTAATGTTTTAATAAATTCTATTTGATATCCTTTGTCTTTAAGATATCCTAAAGTGGCATTAATAGAACTATGCTCTAATTCACTAACTAATACTTTTTTACCAAAGCCTGAGTAAGATTCTGCAACTCCTAAAATTGCTAAATTATTTGATTCCGTTGCTGAACTTGTATATATAACTTCATGATTGTCATCAAGTTTTAAAATATTTTTGATATGGTTATCCATTTCTTGATATTTTTGTTTACTTAATAGTCCTAGTTTATGTGATGAATTATAATTACCATAATATTTTAATTCTACTTCACACATATAATCTAATACTTCATTATTAACGGGAAAATTTGCGGAGTAATCTAAATATATCATAACTTAATCTTCCTTTTTCGCATTTATTAAGTCTTTAACTACTTCAGAAGCAATTAAAAGTCCAGCAGCAGGAGGTACAAAGGCGTTACTTCCTGGAACACTTCTTCTTGAAGTATGGGCGATTTCTTTTTGGGTATCTTCATTAATTAAAGGCTCGATAGGTTTTTCTTTTGAATAGACCACTTTTAGTTTTTTTACATGACGCTTTTTTAATTCATGACGCATTACTTTCGCTAATGGATCCATTTCGGTTTTATATATATCGCTAACGACAAAAGCCATTGGATTAAGTTTATTACCGGTTCCCATAGAAGAAATGATTGGCACGTTTTCTTTTTTCGCTTTTAAAATAATCGCAATTTTTCCAGATACTGTATCAATAGCGTCAACCACATAATCAAAATGTGTAAAATCAAATTGGTCTTGGTTTTCTGGAAGAAAAAAGCATTTATAAGTGTCTACGATTGCCTCAGGGTTAATACTTAAAATTCTTTCTTTCATAACATCAACTTTATCTAATCCCACTGTTTTAGTAGTGGCAATTATTTGACGATTACAATTACTTAAAGATACTTTATCATTATCAATAATAGTAAAATGACCAACGCCGCTTCTTGCTAATGCTTCGACGACATATCCTCCTACTCCCCCAATACCAAAAATAGCTACATGCGCATTTTTAAGTATTTCAATGGCTTTAGAGCCTAATAATAATTCAGTTCTAGAAAATTGATTAATCATAAGTACCTACTTTCTAATAAGATTATAATCTTATAGAAAGTAAGTTGCAATTATTTTAATATTGAGTATGTTAGGTATTTTTATGATTATTTACCCAAAAATTTAATAATTCCACAACCTCATTTATGTTTTTATGATTGATAAATATTACTGCAATTATAGCCTCGATAGCGTCAGCAAGATATTTATTCTTTTTCTCAATATAAATATAGTTATTGGCCTCTTTTTTATCGATTTTTAAAATATATTTATCTAGGTCATAATATTTGGCCACAACTTCAACTAAAAACTTATTAGATCGGTATTTGGCTATTTCCGCTCCTGGCTTATTTAATTTAATAAACAAAATTACGCAAGCCCAATTAAGAATACAATCTCCATACGTAGATAATTTCTTATTAGTGGGCATTAAAAGAGCCTTTTTATAAATTTCATAATACTTTGTTACATATGATTTATCTCTTAATGCTATATTTAAGTATTTTAATTTAACTTGTTTTTTTATTGCTTTTTCAAAAATGTCCACAACAATCACCATTAATAATATAGTTATGGATTTTTAAAAATCAGAAAAAAATCTGGATTTTACACCAGATTTATTTAACGTAACGGTCAATATAATAACCAGCAATATAGAATAGATTAATAACAAATGTGGAACTTACTGATATAATCGAAGGAATATCATTTATTGAAATAGCAAATATAATTAAGGCAATAAAGCAAACTGTTAAGAATATTGCATATGGTCCAACAAATTTTCCAAGTTTACCATTTCCTCCTAAATAACGTGATATTCCACCTAATCCAGCAAGTAAAGATACAATCGCAGACAATAAACTTACAATAATAAATGTGGGCATTAAATTATTTTCGATTGTTCCAGAAGAAAGTTCTTTGTATAAAGAATATAAAGAATAGAAAGACATGAATATAAAAGCAAAACTTGATATTAACATAAAGTATTTACCAACTCTTTTTATTTTTTCTTCATTTTCCCATTTGCCAAATATTGCTTTGGATTTTTCTATTGCTAAAGGCTTCTTTTCTCCTTTTTTATACATAGCAATTTGCGATACTTTTTGTCTTATTCTTAAAGCAAATTTAGCTTGTTCAGAATGTTCTAAAAATAAAATAGTAACAGCTTCCCAAATAAACACCCAAGCGGCGATATCAATAACTTCAGTAATAATGTCAACTTTAATGCCTTCACCAAACCAACCATCAGAGTTTCCTACAACCATTAAAAATAAGATGATTACACCAATTAATATTAAAACTGATGATAATAACTCTTTTCCTTGTCTACGTTTACGAGCGTTATATTGACTTAACTCTAAAGTATCATTAAATGCTTCAATCATATCTTTAGGTTTATAACCTTCATAATCTTCAATTTCAAAGTTAATTTCTACTTTATATCCATTTGGAGCATTTTCAGTTATAGATTTTACTTTATCTAGTGCTTCATTAGAAAATTGTGGATATTTAGGATTACCAACATTTGTCGTTAAGATATCACTTGCTTTTTCATAATGAAGAGAAACACTGATAGTTTTAGTTTCTTTATTAACGCCATAATATTTATCTAATAGTTCCATTTGACGCTTATTTTGTTCAAAGTTTATTTTATAGTTATCTTTCATAATAATTCACCTTTTACAAGGATAATTGTATATGAATAATT
>CALBGF010000150.1 GCA_937893635.1 uncultured Mollicutes bacterium
GGGAATAATCTTATTATCAACATCTTCCATTCTTAAATAATATTTTTCCCAAGGATTAGTAGGACAATGCGCTGATACGGATACAGCTTTAGCGTAATCCACAACCGATCCACCACCGACAGCTAAAATTAAATCGACATCATTAACTTTAGCAATATGGGCACCTTCAAATAATTTTTCTTTTGTTGGATTAGGCATAACACCTGGATCTTCAAATATTTCTTTATCATTATCTTTTAAAATTTTGATAACTTTATCATAAATTCCATTCTTTTTAATAGAACCTCCACCATAAATAAGCATAACTTTTTTTCCATAGTGTTTAAGTTCATCATTTAAATAGTCTAATGACTTATCTCCAAAATAAAGTTTAGTTGGATTTGAATAGCAAAAATTTCCTAACATTTTGATTTTCTCCTTTGACATTGACAACATTTATTATGTCATCTAAAATAATATTAATACCTAAACCTAACTTTAGGTCAATACTTTAGGAGAAAAAATTATGAATTATACAATTGGACAAATTTCTACAATGACAAACTTATCGATTTCGACATTAAGATATTATGATGCCGAAGGATTATTTCCTAATTTAAATCGTAAATCTGGTATTAGACAATTTAGTGATCGTGAAGTTGAAACAATTAGAGTTATTGAATGTTTAAAGAAATCCGGACTAGAAATTAAAGAAATCAAAGAGTTTATGAAAATGTGCCAAGAAGGGCCTAAAACATATAAACAAAGAAAAGCACTTTTTGATAATCAAAAGAAATTAGTGGAAGAAGAAATTAAAAAACTAAATAAAACTCTTGATATGTTAAATTTTAAATCTTGGTATTATGAAACTGCTATAAAAGATGGTAATGAAGAGCATTTAAAAGAAATGATACCAAATAACTTACCTAGTGAAATTCAAGAATTATATAATAGGAGCCATAAAGAATAAAAATAAAAATCCAAGACTAACTAAATATAAGTAATCTTGGATTTTGTTTTACTTTTTCTTACCAATAAGTACAAATGTATGTTCAGTTTCACTTGCTTCAATAATATCGAAATATGGTTCAAATACTTTACTTTCAATGAGTGGAGCATTTAAAGTACGAGATACATTAACCGCTCTATCACTATGATGACGTTGTAATTCAAAGCGCGATAAGGAATGTAATATCGCAAATTTGCCGCCTTTTTTAAGTACTTCACTTAGTTTTTTAGCGAAAGATTCAACATCTAAAAAATGTGGATAAGCATTATATATAATAGCGTAATCATAATAGTCTTGTTCTTTTAAATTGATAAAGTCACATTTTTCAAATGTTGCCCAATTGTTTGATTGATATTTCTTTTTAGCAATATCAATCATGTTTTGAGATATATCAATACCTTTAACGGCGGCATTAGAATATTCATGTAACAAATTAGTAATAACTCCAGTTCCGCAGGCAATATCTAAAATTTTAGAATTTGGTTTAATATCAACTTTATCTAATAAATATTTTTTTTCTTCAATAGAGTGACATTCATTCTCATCCCAGGAACAAGCACATTTATCAAAAAAGGTTTCAACTTCGTTCATATTGTCTCCTAAGCAAAGAATGTTTTAGTATCAATTTTTTGATATCCGCCAAAACTATTTGGGTATGAAACTATTTCGCTATATAAATTTTTACCTAAAAATTGCGTGCAAATTTCATTTACTTTTGTTTCAATGTTCACATACTCAAATATTTCAGGATAAACAATTTTTGCATTGTACCAAGTATTTGCTAAAGCAAGTTCAACATTTGTATAGTAAGCATTATAAGCCATTTGAAGATAAACTTCTCCATTTTGCCAAGCTTTGCATTCATCAAATATTGTTGGATCTTCTTTATAAAGTGGTTTAATGTTTTTAATTGCTGCCGCATCAAGAATCATAATATCCATATCTTTTCCTAAATCAACGAATTTTTCTTTTTCAATTTCTTGAATACTATCTTTACTTAAATCATTAACAACGTTTTTAATATGAGCGACATTAAATGGTTCATAATTTTGTGCGGTCATATATTGATTAGTTGTTCCCCAGTTTCCTAATCCGCCAATATAAACAGATTTCTTATCTTCTTCTTTAATGTCTTTGGTTTTATTAAATATTTCTTCTTTTTGGGCTTCGATATAATTATTTAAAGCAGTAGCTTTTTCGTTTTTATTGAATACTTTTCCTAACAAATCAATACTATTTTTGATATTATCATCAAATACTCCTTTAGCGCCATATCTTAAAGTTACAACTGGAACTCCAAGTTGTTCTTGTAAAGCATTAGCCTTATCAACATCTTCATATTCCGATATAACAATATCCGGATTACAGTTTAGTATTTTTTCTGCTTCCGCTAGTTGAGCCATAGGTCCACCTACACCACATGATGGTAATTTACTAAATGTATCCCCATAAGCAATAACATAGGGGCGAGCAACGCCATCAAACATTTTTGGACGACTTTTAAGTGAAGTATTATCAATATCTTCAACCCCGCTAAGAATAGATACATCACCTACATAACTATATAAACGTAACGCCCCTGCACCGATACAAACTACATGTTCATAACTACCTGGATTGATAGTATTTTTTCTTCCAATTAAATCTGTGATTTCAATGCTAGTATTGTTACTTGTAGTGGTAGAATTTGATCCTCCAGTAGAATTACAAGAACATAGTGTAAGTGCTAGTAAAGAAATAATAAATAACTTGTTTTTTTTCATAATAAATAAATCTCCTCGTCTCATCTAATCTAATCTAGTTAATATAATTTTTTGTTTATCAATATCTTTAATTTCTACATCAATATCGAATGTTTTTTTAATAATTTCTTCATCAATTTCTGATGAAAGTCTCTCACTAATTAATTTTCCTTCTTTTAAAAAGAAAAATTTATCGCCATAATTAAGTGCTAAATTTAAGTCATGAATTGCAATTAATATCATAATATTTTTATCTTTAACAATTCTTTTGGCTTCTTTTAATATTAAGTGTTCATTGTTAATATCAAGATTACCAGTTGGCTCATCAAATATAATGAGTTCTGGCTCTTGAACTAAAGCACGAGCAATAGCAACTTTTTGTTTTTCTCCGCCACTTAAACAAGTAACATTTTTGAGCATAATATTTTCTAAATGCATATCATGAATAATTTGCATTACTTTTTCTTTATCTTTTTTAGTGGCTATGTAGTTAAATGAACTAATACGTCCAGATAAAATTGTGTCATAAACATTTAATTCACTGAATTTAATATCTTGCGGTACGTAACTTATTTTTTTAGCTCGTTCTTTACTAGATAAAGTATTAATGGAAATATCATTTAATATTATTTCTCCATTCTTAAATTTCATTAAATTCAAGATGGTTTTAAATAATGTCGATTTACCGGCACCATTTTTTCCTAATACAATACCAATTAAACCATCATTAAGCGTTAAAGAAATATCGTTTATAATATTACTTTTTTTATCATAAGATGAAGATAAGTTTTGAATGCTAAGCATTTACTTCACCTCTTTTAGAAGAAAAGATAATATATAAGAAGAATGGAGCGCCAAGAAGAGAAGTTATTGCTCCTACTGGAAGAGCACTTCCGCTTCCAATGCTCCTTGATAATGTATCAGCGAGTAAAAGTAAGACACTTCCAGCAATAATTGAAGAAGGAATTAAATAGCGATGATCTTGTCCTAATATTTTTTTCATAATATGAGGACAAATAATTCCAACAAAACCAATTATTCCTAAAAATGAAACACAAACGGATGTAATTAATGAGGCTAATAAAAGTGAAACAAATCTCAATACATTAATATTAATGCCAGTACTTTTAGCAAAGTTATCGCCACTTAATAAAACATTATATTTCCAACTAGAAATAATAAAGAAAATAGAAGATAAGATTATAACAATAAACATTATTAAATCTGTACGATAAGTTGCTCTTCCTAAATCACCGAAATTCCATATTACTGCCGCGGATAAATTAACATCGGTAGCGTAAAATTGTAATATTGTTGTAGCGGCAGTCCAAATTGAGCCAATAGCAATGCCCGCTAAAACGGTGGTGTTTGGTGAATAATTTTTAATTTTACATAATAACAATATTAATAATATAGAGCCAAAAGAAAATATAAAGGCCATTAATGATGTCTGAAATGGATTGGCGCTACTAAGATAGTTATTAACATTATTACCAGTAACTAAAAATCCACCGGCAAACACAATGATTGATACATTAGCGCCAAATACCGCAGCATTTGATACTCCTAATGTTGAAGGAGAAGCCATTTGATTACCTAAAACAGTTTGCATAATTAATCCAGAAACAGATAAACCTGCTCCAGCAATAAGCGCGGCTAATACGCGAGGCATTCTAATGTTCCACATAATACGATTATAGGCTGGTGTGCTTTGTTTTAACAATGCTTTAAAAGCATCACTTATTGTCATACTTGATGAACCTACGAATAATGAAATAACAAAAAAAAGAACAACCATTACTATTAAACTAATAATGATTTTGATTTTTTTGCTTTTTTCTTTCTTTAATTTTAAATCTAATTCGTCGTTCATAATATCTCCATACGCAATGAAAAGTCTAGCAAAATAGCAAAGATATTGCAACAATTTAACGATTTTGTTCGATAAAATCTTTTAATTATAAAACAAATTGTATTATAATTATATATATACCAAACAGGGAGTTTTACATTATGGACAAAAGAATATTAAAAACAAGATATGCAATTTATGATGCTTTCGCTAAAGTGCTTAAAGAAAAACCTTTTTCAAAAATTACTATTGA
>CALBGF010000151.1 GCA_937893635.1 uncultured Mollicutes bacterium
TTAAATGATTATTTAGCAGAAGGAGATTAAAAAGTGTATTTCACAAGTCTTTATTATTATAAGAATCTATTTATAATCGAATTGATTATATCGGAATTTTTATATTGTTTTAATCTTAAGAAAAAAGATAAATTTATTTTACGCTTTGCTTTAATTACCGCAATATGCATAATTGTAGGTTTTGCAATTCCAATATTTTATAATGACGCTATTTTTTCTTCGATTATGTTTCTTTCTTTATTTTTAATGACTATCCCATTATTAAAATTTTGCTATGATGAACCTTGGATTAATATTATTTTCTGTGCTCTTGCTTCTTATACAACACAACATTTAGCATATGTAACAAGTAATTTAGCTACTTCATTAATAAGTTGGGGTAAATCACCAATGGTGGATATCTATCATAATTCTTCGAATGGTATTTTTACTTTTGATGGTTATTTTATCGCTTGGGTTTTAACTTATTTAGGATGTTATTTTATTATTTATTTAGTGACATTTATTCTTTTTGCTAAAAAGATAAATAAAAGTGAAAATATGAAAGTTAAAAATCTTACTTTGCTATTATTAATTGCATGTGGTTTATTAGTTAATATTGTTTTAAATATGATATCTATTTATAATCCACATAATGCCACTACAAACATTGTTGAATGTATTTATAATTTCTTGTGTTGTATATTGTTGCTTTATGGACAATTCTCACTTTTACATACAAAAGAATTAGAAAATGAATTGTCATTTGTTAAGAAATTATGGCATCAAGAAAAAGAACAATATCAAATATCAAGAGATAATATTGATTTGCTTAATATTAAATGTCATGATATCAAACATCAAATACGTCAAATTGGTAAAAATAAAAGTATATCAGAAGATGTTGTAAAAGAAATTGAAAACTCTATTTCTTTGTATGATTCAATTGTAAAAACTGGTAATAATGTTTTAGACATCATTCTTACTGAAAAAAATCTTTATTGTAAGAAAAATCAAATTATTTTAACTTACATTGCTGATGGAGCAAAATTAAACTTTATGAATGAAGGAGACATTTATGCTTTATTCGGTAATGCTTTAGATAACGCTATTGAAGCAGTAGTTAAAATTAAAGAAACTGAAAAAAGAATAATTGAATTAAAGATTCATACTGTTAATAATTTATTAACTATTAATATTCGTAACTCTTTCGATGGTAGCGTCATTTTTGATGAATCAGGATTACCAAAAACAACAAAAGAAGATTCTTCTTATCATGGATATGGTGTGAAAAGTATATCAATGATTGTTGATAAGTATGATGGTAATGTTTCATTTAAAACTAATAACAAAATGTTTAGTGTTAATATTTTAATTCCTTTACAATAATTTTTCCAAATAAGCGTTAACTAGTACGGAATAAGCGTTTGATATTGTCAGATGTAACCGCTTTTATATAATGGAATCGTCCTAAATACTTTTAGGCGTATTTAAGTTTGCAAAAACAAAAACTTAAATGGAAAGGAATAAAATGAAAAAAGGAAAACTCTTTTTAATGTCTTTACTCGCATTGTTAGTGGGTTCAATATCATTAACATCATGCGGACAAAATGTCGACAGTTCAAAAAATTCGGGAAATAGTACTAGTATTATTCGTGATCCGGATGAAGTTTATGTGTCTAGTATTGAGGTGGTTAATCCGCCAAAGAAAACTAAATACATTCCACTTGAAGAAGCTTTTAATAGCGAAGGAATGATTATTAAAGCTACTTGGTCAGATGGTTATGTAGAAGATAATGTTTCACCAAGTAAGTATTATGTTGAACCATCTGGTATTTTACCAGTTGGAATAGATCACGTAACTGTTCATTATGGTGATGCTTCCGTTGATGTAAGCATTTCTACTACAGAAGAAAAAGCATTATATATTAAGCAAGTTCCTATAAAAACTGATTATACAGTTGGTGAAGAATTTATTGTAGATGGCTTAATTTTAGGCTATCAAATCGGTGAAGATAAGCGTGATATAGAAAATTACGATATTAGCAAAGTAATATTTGAAAAGAAGCCATTAACTAAACAAGATAAATTTGTCAAAGTGACATATGAAGGTATATCAATAAATGTACCAATTAATGTTCATAATGAAACCTTAAAAATTGAGTTAGAAGATAATTCGATTATGACTTATGGAGAAGGACTACACGCTGATGGAAAGAGCAAAATTGTGCCAGGATCTAAATTAGCTATTAAAAAGTTAGCATCTGGAAAATATGTTGTTGGTAGCGGTAAAGATGAATATGAAACATATGAAGAAGCTTATGAAGTAGCTTATAAAAAAGCAACAAATGCAGGTAAAACTATGGTAAAACAAGCTAGTAGCGGTGACTTCTTAGCTTTCCTTGATGGAACAGGTGCATCATTTACTATTAATTTAAAGAATGTTACATCAACTTCTAATGAATTATATATTCGTGGCGCCTCTAACTGGGTTACTAATATGCAAAACTGGGTGCCATATCAAGTTGGTGATATCTATCTTAAAGATTTCATGACTATTGAAGTTAATGGTGTCGAACATTCATTAAAAGATGACTTAGTATTACATGGATGTGGAGATGGCACAAAAGGTGACCATTCATATTGGACAAATTGGGAAACATTAGATTTAGGCAAGATTACTTTAAATCCATCCTTAGAAGTAAATACAATTAAATTCACTGTAGCAATAGATAAAGGCTTAGATGAAAATGGCACTTACAAATATATGTATAACAATAATGGAATGTATGCATTCGGACAATATGATTATGTCTTATTAGAAGATGTAGAATAGGAGTAAATTAATGGGAAACAATAAGAAAAAACTCTCTACAAAGCAAATAATATCATTTTCCGCTATGGGAGTGATATTTGCAACTGTCTTAGCAGGCAATGTTGTTGCGGGATATTTTGGAGAAATGATTACAACATATTTTTATGGATCTGGTGTTGTTTTTGATAATAACAAAACATTTACTGAAGCAACAGCACAATCTAAAAAACTCAATGAAAAAATTGCTGAAGAAGGTATCGTTATGTTACGTAACGAAAATAACGCCTTGCCATTAACTAAAGATGAATTACAAAAAGTAAATGTCTTTGGTTGGTCATCAAGTCCAGGTGGTTGGGTTTGTGGTAGTGATGGTTCAGCGGCTTCTAACTCCGGCACATCAAGACTAAAAGTTAAAAATATCTTAAATGTCTTTGATGATGAAGAAGTTAATATTGAATATAATCATGAACTTGCTGATATGTATACAGATTTCTGTGATTCGCGTGCTAAAAATGGTAATTCGTTATTAAGAGCGTTATCAGGAAATCCTAATTACTTTATGTTAATTGAACCACAAAGAAGTGCTTATGATGCAATTGGAGAAAATGGAAAAACAATTTTACAAAATGCTAAAGACTTTTCTAGCACAGCTTTAGTAGTAATATCTCGTTTAGGTGGTGAAGGATGTGATTTACCAACTAGACAAATTAAAAATGATACTGGTAAAAAAGTTCAAGCTAGTTCAAGTGACTTAGTTATTGATGAAAGTAGAACATATCTAGATATATCAACTGAAGAAGAAGCAATGCTTCAAATGGTAAGAGATGAATTTGAAAAAGTAGTAGTTATTGTTAATTCATGTAACGAAATGAACTTATCATTTTTAGAAGATTACAATGTTGATGCTTGTATTACAATGAATGGTTTAGGAGAAAATGGCGCTTACGCTATTCCACGTATTTTATCAGGCGAGATTAATCCATCAGGTAAAACAACATCTATTCATACTTATGATTTAACTACTGATCCAACATATATGAATGCGGGTGGACAAACTGCCGGCGGAGGATATGTTGTTTATGCAGAAGATATTTATGTTGGCTATAAATGGTATGAAACCGCTGATGCAGAGGGATATTGGGATAATGTTAATAATGAACATGGAAAAGGTTATGATGGCGTTGTTCAATATCCATTTGGATACGGTTTAAGTTATAGTGACTTCAAGTGGGATGTCGTTAGTGTTGAAGGTAAAACTAGCGATGGAACAATTATTCATCCAGGTGATGATTTTGTTAATGATAAAACAACATTCACTGTTAAGGTACGTGTTACTAATACTAGTGAAGTTCCAGGTAGAGATGTAGTTGAATTATATTACACACCACCATATTACAAAGGACAAATTGAAAAATCGGCAGTTAATTTATTAGCTTTTGGTAAAACAGAAATATTAGAGAAAAATCAATCACAAGTTATTGAATTAACTTTTACCGGATATGATATGGCTAGCTATGACTGTTATGATAAAAACACTAATCGTAATGTCGGTTATGAACTTGATCGTGGTGATTATGTCTTATCTTTAAGAAAAAATTCTCACGATATTGCTGAAATTACTAATGGAACTTTTACTTTCCCATTAGCTAAAACTGTTCGTATTGCTAACGATCCAGTTACTAATAATCGTGTAACTAATAGATTTACAAGTTATGATGTTATTGCTAAACAAAGTGATGGAACTTTCCAAACTCAAACAATTAATGCTTACGCTAATAACTCAATTGATGGAAGCGATGCAGCAGAAGCGGATGTTATTTATCTAAGTAGAAATGATTTTGCATCTACATTCCCAAAAACTAAAGAAAAGAATAGAACAGGTGATGCAGTAACTAATGCTATGAACTATGTTTATGACGGATATGATGCAAGTGCAATTCCAGAGATTAATCAAGGACAAACAAATACTCATCATTTACTATATGTTACAGAATCAGGTGGAAAACCAACAAAATCACAACTTGATACTGGCTCAGGAATTAAACCGAACAAAGAATTACTTCTTGAATTAGGTGGAAATTATGATAGCCCTAAATGGGATGAATTACTTAATCAAATGTCAGTGGATGATTTAAGTACTTTAGTTAATAGAGGCGGATATTGTACTCTTTCTATTGAATCAATTGGAAAGAAACATATGCTTGAAAATGATGGACCTTCTGGACTAAATCGTCACAATATGGAAATTGATAAAACTACATCACAAAATATTGATAGAAGTGATTGGACAATGTTTTCAATGCCAAGTGTTATTGGTACATCATGGAACTCATTCTTAGCTTATTCTTATGGTAAGTCAATTGGAACTGAAGGTGTAGCGGTTGGCGTTACTGGTTGGTATGCACCAGGAGCAAATATGCAAAGAAGTCCATTTGATGGAAGAAACTCAGAATATTATAGTGAAGATAGTTTACTTTCAGGAATTATGGCAGCAGAAACTAGTAAAGGCGCTATGTCGATGGGTATGAACGTTTATGTAAAACACTTTGCTATTAACGAAACGGAAACCAAAAGAGATGGCTTAAAGACATGGCTAACTGAACAAACTTTAAGAGAAATTTATTTAAGACCATTTGAAATTGCGGTTAAAAGAGGAAAAGCTAATGGTATGATGTCATCATTTAACCGTATTGGTAGTACTTGGACTGGTGGTAACCATGCTCTTATGACAGAAATATTAAGAGATGAATGGGGCTTTAGAGGTGCAGTAGTAACCGACTATTATTCTGGCCTAATGAAAATGGATCAAGGACTAAAGGCTGGTAACGATTTATGGTTAACAGGTAGTCAAAAACCTGCTGAATCATTTGGATCAACCACTGATAAAGAACGCGTTTATTTTGCACGTAAAGCTTGTAAAAATATCTTATTTGCAAGTTGTAATGCTTATTATATGCATGAAAATAGAGATAAATCTTTAGATACAATTAAAGTTGATTTAGACACAATTGTCGAAAGAGAAGTACCAAAACCATGGTGGATTTTATGGGGATTATTACCTTTAGATTTAGTGACTATAGGCGGATTATCAACTTGGGCTTATTTCTTATTAAGAAACAAAAAAACTAAAAAAGTATCAGAACAAAATAGTGAGGATTTAAACTAATGAAAAAATATGAAAGGCCAAATATTATAGTTATCGAAACAACTCTTGAAGATATTTGTGTTGTTTCGACTATTGATGAAAATGTTAATTTTGAAAATGAATCCTTCGTTGACGAAGATTTCTAAAGGAGAACAATATGAATAAAATTATTAAAAATATAATGTTATTATCCTTTTTATCATTAGGCGCATTTAACTTTTCTACATCATCAAAAAATAATGTAAGTGGATTCGAAGAAATAGCGGAAGATTTACTCGCTAATCAATCAAAATTAATTAACTTGAAAGCCGCAAATGATAATAATGAAAATGCAGAAGTTTCCAAAATGTTTATTCAAAATGGAACAACAAGCGAAGGTAAAAATTGCTTAAGATTTGCTGTTGCATTAAAAGGTAATATTGACTCGCTTGCTTTCCAACGTGGACATGTTGAAGGTAAAGAAGATGTTGATGCAAAAAGTGTTACTGCTATTTATAAAGCAATTGTAGCAAATGGGAAAGCTTATTACTATAACCCTTCATCTAATAACGATGATGGTTTAACAACTGATGAAACTTATGCTGGTGAGTATTACTGGGCTTGTTACACAATTAGATATTTAAGCGATGATTTTGTTACATCAAATATTCCGATGACTTTATTAATTAATGGTGAAAAAACTGTAACAAGAAAAGCAAGCTTGGCCGAATCTATTTATGGAACTCATGCACATAATTACGCCAATTACTTATATAACGATACGAATCACTATAAGTCATGTTCATTATGTGGAACAATAGATGAGACAAGTTATGAAGCACATAGTTTTGAATTAAAACCAACTTTTAATAAAACTTATAATGTTGGTGATACATTTGAAAAAGGTGATTTAAGTTTATCAAAAACTTGTATTTGTCATAAAGAACTAGAAAGTGTTAATTTTGCTTATTTAAAAACTCCATCAACTATTGCATTTGGTGATAGCGTAATTGTTAAAGTTAATGATGAAGCAAAGAAAATTGTGTTACCAACAAATGATAGAAAAAATATGTCTAAAAGTGATACTACCCTTAAATATGGTGGCGGTAATGCTGGCATAGTAGGAAAAGATACTGATTTTAGAATGAAAGAAGAATACGAAATAGTAGATGGCAAATTTAAAGCAATTGAATCTGAAGAAGATTATCCATATGGTAATGTATTTATTAATATTGATATGTTTGTTACAAGCAGCCCCTATATGGAATTTCCTATTGAAATTGCTAACGATGCAAGTGTACGCTTATTCTTATCTACAAGTAATAACTACACCAAGCAAGATGGTGTAATTGGTTCTTATGAACAAGAATTAAAGAAAACTATGGATTTAGTAATTGATGGAGAAATTATTGATTATAATGATATAACATTAAAAGCATTACCGCAAAGCGCAATCGATGAATTAAATAAATCTAGTAAAGACGATTTAAAGAGTCATATCTATTTTACATTCTATGAATATGAATTAGTTACTAAAAAATTATCTAGTGGTA
>CALBGF010000152.1 GCA_937893635.1 uncultured Mollicutes bacterium
AAACTTTTTAAATTCTATTTATAATGTAATTGGATATTTCTTTGGATTTGATAAAGTAAAGTATCAACCTATTACTTACCTAAATGATTATGTTGAGATTATTATCCAATCTGGTACACATGGTCATAGCAAAAATTCAAATTACTACGCTAATAGACTAGCAGGTAAAAAGCAATCCAAATTTAAATTTTATCTTACAGCATTATTCCCAAGCCATGAAAAGATGAAATTGATGTATCCGTATTTGAATAAATGCCCAATTTTATATCCGTGGGCTCGAATATGTCGTATTTGCCGTTGCATATTTGTTAAATCGAAAGATGTTAATAAAATTGAAAAAGCTCAAAAAGACATAGAAAGACATAAGAATGTTTATGATGAAATCGGATTAAGGAGTTGAAATCATGAAAAGAATCAATAAATTGAAACAAAAAATTGCAATAGCGTTATTTTCATTAGGTACTGTTTTTTCTCTTAGTGGATGTGATTTATTACCATCAAATAATGGTTCCTATAATGATTTTTCACTTGTTCAAGGATTTGTAATAAACAAAGAAAATGAAGGTATTAGCGATGTTACAATGATTTTAATGGATATTAATCAAGATGAAATATCTAGATCCATTACTGATGCTACAGGGTTATTTGAGTTTTCCGACATTGAAATAGGCCAATACGAATTAAAAATGATTCTACCTACTACACAATATATTGGACCTAATGAAGCAATTTATTTTATGGTCGATGGTTCTGCAAGTACTTGCAAACTTGGAAACATTAAATTAGATAATGCGCCGCAATATGGTCCATTACATATTAAAAAATAAAAAAACATATCAACACGATATGCTTTTTTTATACTCGTTTTTTATCATTTCTAAATTTTCTTTATTATTAGTAAATATTATTCCTTTATTAGAATAATCAAAACCATCTTCTTCAATGTTTTCGTAAACACCACCAGCTTCTTGGACTAGTAATAAACCAGGAGCAATATCCCAAATTTTATGATAATAAGTTACATAAGCAGTTGCGCTATTTTTAACAAGCAAAGAGAAATCATAACATGCTGCTCCGAAATGTCGAGTTTTTAAAAAATGTTTTTGTAAGTTACAAACTAATTTAAATTGGTTTTGCATAGGTATTTCAATGTTATCATAATAATCACTTATAATCAGAAAACCTTCATTTGTTTTTCTGGTTTTATTAATAAAAATTTGTTTACCATTTAAAAAGCAACCTTTATTTTTATAAGCAAAATACATTTCGTTTTTGCAAGGTAAATATATAAAAGAGGCAATACAAGTTTTGTTATTAAAATAAGCAATTTGGATACCAAATATATCAATATTATCAGCAAAATTACATGTTCCATCAATTGGATCAATTACAAATGTATCATCAATTAATTTGTTTTCAGAATAGTTTTCTTCACTTATAATATTTACATTTTTATATGTGTTTTGTATGTCTTTTATCAAAGAATTTTCTATTAAAATATCATTATAAGTTTGCCAATCATGAATAGATTTGTTTTTTAAAATGTGCGGTTTACTAGATTTTATTTCCTCGCCAGTTCTTTTGATAATATTTTCTAATTCTATTAAATCATCAATGTTAAACATTGTTAATCACCTAACTTTTTATCAATGATTTCTTCAACATAATTAATCCAATTTTCGATATATTCGTTTTCAAAATCAAAATCTACTTTTTTATTAATGCCTTGTTTAGCATATAATTTTTTTACAATAAGATTAGCCATGTTTGCTTCCATTGATGCGTCAATATTTTCAAATATATCAGCAGCCTTTTTGGCGTGCTCTAGACCTTCTATATAAGATGCGTTATCTTTGCCTAGTAAAATTGCTAAAGCTAAAATCATATTTATTTGTCCATTATCGTATTTACCTTTGATTTTATTTGATAGTAAAGCATTTAAATTGTTAATAGCTGAAACTACATCTCCAGACATCGCAAGAAGTAATTGAGTTGTATATTTAAATCTAATGTAATAGCGGTCCATTGTTTGCTTATTGGTAATATATATATCTTCACATTCTTTTAGTTTTTCACTAGCATCATCATATTCGCCTTCCCAAATTAAAGAATCAGCAAAGACACGATAATCCTCCGCTAAAAAGAGAGTGTTCGAAATTTTACGATCGCAATTACCCATTTCTTCAATGTTATTAGATAAATACTTAATTGCCTTTTTATAATTTTTATTTGCTTCATGAAAATTAATCATATTCGTATAAATCTTACCTTTAATTAGATGGGAAAGAGACATTTCAAAAGAAGGATCACTATCACCAGTATATTCATCTTCGATAGCGGTTTTTGCATATTCGATAGCTTCATCAAATGATACTAGTGCCTCGTCAAATTCCACAATCTTTCTTTGTGATAATCCTTTAACATTTAATACTTCAGCAAGCAAAGCAGGTTGAGATTTGATTTCTTCGTTTTTAGTAATTAATGCTTTAGCTTTAGAGATTGCGCGTTCAAAGTTTTCAACAATGTAATAATAGAAAACTTTACCAATTTCGCCTTCTAAATTCCATTCTCCTTCAGTTTTCAAAGCAACACTTAAACCAATTTCTTTTAGATTAAAGAATAATCCAGAGTTATATAAAATTCGGCGATAATTCGAGAAAATAGTTTTAAATACTTCGCCTTTAAATATATTTAAACATCTTTCATTATCATTAGGGTCATGTAACCAAGTTATTTCATCAATATAACTTTCTAATCCTGAATCAAAGAAGAGATATTTTATTTTAGCCATTTGAAAATCAAAATCATTGAGTAAGTCAAATAATTCATCTTTTTTATTTAATTCAATTAACACTTTGCCAAATGATTCTAATACACCTTTATCTGATAAATATTCATGACTATCATATTTCTTTTTATAGTAATTATAGAGCGTTTTATAGCCGCGTATTTTTTCAATGTAATAAATATGAGAAACATCACTTTCATCAGTTAGCCAATCAATAAGTGATTTATGTAGTGGCTCAATACATTTGTTTTTAATAGGAAATAATCCACTTAATTTAATTAGTATTTCTCTTAAACGATATTTATCATATCCTAAAACTTCACATAGAAAATCTTCATCAACAGATTTAGGCGTAATACACATAAACTCTAATAATGGTTTTACTTCTTTGTATAAATCGGAGTTTCCTTGTGAAGAACCAAAAATTCGGTCAAAACAATCTCTAAAGAAACCATATATACCAACTGGGAAGAAGTTAATATCATTTAGGCTAATTTTGTCACTTTTAATTTGTTTGCATATCTCGGAAGCATATAAGAATGAACCTTCAGATTTAGATAATAAACGCGAAACAGTTTCTTCATTTATATCAGGAAATTGCTTGTGATAATATTCTCTTAAATCATCTTCAGAAGTAACTTCTAAAGCATCTGATACTTGTGATACAGGTAGTAAGTAACGACGTATTTCCGCTTCATTACGGCTAGTAATAACAAATTTTAACCAACTTGGAATTTCATTATTACGATATGCACGTTGTAAAATATCACAAATTTCATTTTCTCCGCGCCATGAGCATTCATCAAGTGCATCAAGAATAATTACAACTGGCTTTGATAAATGAATATCATAAAGTTGTTCTAAAATAAGATATTCAAGAATTCTACTGGCATTTTTTTCAAAGATTGTATCTAAATCTGGCAAATTAATAAGTTTAGTCTTATATTCAGGAATAAAATTACTTAAATGATAAGCAATAGAAGTAAAAATTATTTTGGAATTAGTGCGATCAGAATTATTGAATTTGCAAAAGTGAATAGCCCCAATTGCGTCAGGATAATTCCAACATAACATGCTCGAAAAAGCCGTTTTGCCAAATCCAGGGCGAGCGTAAAACCATAAAATATTTTTATCGGAAGCTAAGAAGTTTTCAAAAACTTCAAAAGCTTTTTTTCTTCCACAAAAGTGAGAATAAAATCTAAATAAATCTTCGCGAGAAGATACAGGCTTTAAACAATTTTTTAAACGTATTTCATCATTAGAAAATCCTAATTTGTTTTTATTTTGAATAATATTTAATAATTCAATTAAAAATTGTTGATACTTAGATTCAATTAATTGGCCATCAGGATTAATGCATTCTTCTAAATTTAATCTTTGATATTTATTGATACTAAGAGGTGTTAACGATTCATCTAATTTGATTGGTATTATTGTCGCGCCAATTTCTCCAGCTCGACATAGTTCGTTTAAACAATATCCTTCTTGTGAAGTAGATTTTTTAGAAATAAAAAACAAGAAAAATTTTGAGTCTTTAATGTGATTATCGATTGTTTTTTCCCAATCACCTTGTTTTAAATAATCAACATCAACGAAAACTTCATAATTACATTTTCTTATATCTTCGGCCACTCTTCTTATAATATCATCATAAGTGTTATGTCCGTAACTAATAAAAACATTATCTTTGTTCATATTATTTCTCCTTTGCAATGCTAAAACCATTTTTTATACAAGCATCAATTGTTTCTTGAGAAGAAAAATGCATGCATATTACTTTTTTTCTTAATTCAAAATCAAAAGAAGAACACAAATCAGTTAACGTGGTATGAATCATAGCGTTAGGATTTATTGTTACCTCGTGATAAATATAATCGATTTTGTTTGATTTTAATTCTTTTATAGCACGTTTATTAATAATAGAAGTATCGCCACTATAAAAGAAGTTATATTTTCCATAAACAAAATATCCATAGCTTCCATAAATGTGTTTTTGGACAACTGGTTCAAATATAAAATCACCTATTTTATTATTTATTGGCGATTCGATTTCAAAAGGAAAAGTTAAACCAGTTAATATTAATAGCTTTTTTAATCTTGATCCTTTTGGATAATAAACATGAGTTTCAATGTTTGTAAAATAATGCATATAGTACATCATTGGTTCCAAAGAGCCAATATGATCGCTATGAAGATGAGTAATTAAAACATATACTTTTTCGATGTTTTTAAGCAAATTTTTTTCTAAAATATGATCGAATATTTTTTCACCACAATCGATTAAATATAAAGAATTTTTCTCTATAAAATAAGCACAATTATTATTGGAGTTAAAATTAAATGCCGCTCCATTTCCTAAAAACGATAAAGTTCCCATAAAATCTCCTTTTTCTTCACTAATTCATATAAGATAATTATACCACAAAAGGAATCATGAACAATGATAAAATATTTTAGCTAACTCTATATCTGTTATATAAAATTTAAGTGCTAATACTTTTATATAATATGATTTTATGGCATAATAATATTGCTTATTGGAGGGGCGTTTATGCGTATAAAATTTAAAAATGCACGTATTTTAACAATGGATAATGATTTTGAAGTATTAGAGGGCGTGCTTATTACTAACGAGAACAAAATTGAATATATCGGAAAAGAAGACAAAGATGGTACTTTTGACCGCATTATTGATTGTAATGGTAATTTATTAATGCCGGGATTTAAAGATGCTCATACACATTCTGCAATGACTTTTGTAAGAAGTTATGCCGATGATTTACCATTACATGATTGGTTATTTGATAAAATTTTTCCTATGGAAGCTAAATTAACTAGTGATGATATTTATAATTTATCAAAACTTGCTATTGCTGAATACTTGACAAGTGGAATTACCGCTAATTTTGATATGTATATGGAGCCTAAAGCGTTTTGTAAAGCCTCAATAGAACTAGGATTCAGAACAGTAGTACTAGGATGTGTAAATAATTTTACAGAATCAGTACAAATAATGCGTGAAAATTACAAATTACTTAACAATATATCGCCATTAATTACTTATAAATTAGGATTTCATGCAGAATATACCACTGATGAAGCAATATTAGTTGAATTAGCAAAACTTGCTAATGAATTAAAAGAAGATGTTTACACACATTCTTCCGAAACATTAGATGAAGTTAATGGTTGCAAAGAACGTCATAATGGTTTAACACCAACACAATATTTTGAGAAACTTGGATTATATAATTATGGTGGTGGTGCTTATCATTGTGTTGAAATGAGCGATGAGGATTTAGAAATATTTAAACGCCGTAATTTATATGTCGTTACTTGTCCAGGATCTAATACTAAATTAGCAAGTGGAATAGCAGATATCCAAAGGATGATGGATATGGGTATTAAAATTGCTATTGGAACTGATGGCCCAGCATCAAATAATGCACTTGACATGTTTAGGGAAATGTTTTTGGTAACCGGACTTCAAAAACTTAAATGTCATGATGCAAGCAGTTGTGATGCTAATGAAGTATTATATATGGCAACAGTTAATGGTGCTCATGCAATGGGCTTACATAACGCTGATGTTTTAAAAGAAGGGAAATTAGCGGATATCATTATGATTGATTTACATCAACCTAATATGCAACCTATTAATAATATAACCAAAAACATTGTTTATTCTGGTTCAAAACAAAATGTAAAAATGACAATGATAAATGGTAAAATTCTTTATGAAGATGGAAAATTTAATTTTGATGAAGATATAGAAAAAATATATCGAAAATGTCAAGAAATTACTGATAGAATTAAAAAAGAAGCAAAATAAAAGGAAAAGCCAAGAAGATTATTATGATATGATAATTCCTCTTGGCTTTATTTTATTAATATTTGTTAAGAAATTCAGTTAATGCTTTTATATGTGCTTCTTTTACAAAATTTCTTACTGCGATATAAATGGTTTCATTTAAATTTTCATCGCTAACATTTGGAGCATCAAATTCAAATGTTTTACCAATTAAATCAGCAAGGAAACTATTTGTAATAGTTACTTTATATTTTTTTGTCCCTTCAATTAATTTTGATTCATATGAATCGTTAACGTAAACATCACTGTCATTTAAAATGCCATCTTTGAAATATTGAAATGTTGGGACAACACCAGTTTCGTACCCGTATTCTTCTGAACCTTTTTTAGATAACTGGTATTTATCTTTAAAGTTTTGCCATTGCTCAGAATCAAATTCTCCGTTTTCATCATAACGAATTCCTTTTTTATCACATTCAATCATATATATTCTTTTATCTTTATGTGTTGCTAGATATTCATTAAAGAAATCATCAAATAAGGAATTACAATCTCCACAACTACTACGAGTAAATAATACAATCATAGTTTCTTTCATATTCTTTTTAACATCTAAATCAAACGGTTCTATAAATAATGCATTAGGAAAACTAACGTATTTATTCATCATGTCGTTAAAACTATCATCATTAGTAAATTGCTCACGTGTGCTAGAGTTATAGGCGGATATATAAAGTTTTTTACCACCCTTATAAAATCCAATCGCTGGAGCAGCGCCTTTAGCGAGTTTAATAGGGTCAGTATCAGAAAGTGTGGTAGTGTAATTTATTTTATAAATGGTTACACCATAATTTTTAATATAACTTTGTAATTTTGTTTCAAAACTTCTACATGTAGAACAACCTTGAACATATGCATAAACTATGAAATCATATTCATTTTCTCTTAAAGTATCTAATTGTTCTTGTGAGGTTAATTCAACAAGACTATTAGTTGTTAAATCACCAGTTATAAAATTTACTTTATTGTTAGAATCGTTATTAGATCCACTTGTGGAACTACTAGTTGAACCACTACTAGAATTATCACAAGCACTAACTGTAATAAGCAAAGGTATGAATAATAAAAATTTTTTTAATCGTTTCATAAATATTCACCTCGCTTAATTATAAAATGCTTATTATTATTTTTCAAATAATAATTTATAATTCTTCAACAAAAGATACATAATCCAATGTAGATAAAGCAATAATAATATCTTTATGATGACGATATTTCTTTTTGACATCAGTTAAAGAAATGCTATATACACTCAAACCAGAGCCGAAATAAGAATTATTTATTTCCATATCATCAATTCTTAAATTTAATTGTCTAATTGTAAAAATAAAGTCTTGCAATTTAGATTTATCTTTTAATTCTAGATGTATTTCAAAATGATTTGATTTATCTTTTAAGAATAATTCAAGTGATGGTAAAACAGCTAGAATAAGAATTAATACAACTGCCAAAATTAATGCTACTAAATAAAAACCTAGTCCTATTACAAGTCCAAGTATTTCACAAAGCCATAGTCCTGCTGAAGTTGTTAATCCTTTTATTTGCTTTTTAGATGAAAATAATATGGAATTGCCACTAATAATGACTGTACCAATAATTGCTGCAGTAGAAAACAAATATAGTTTATAGTTTTCATCAATTAATGCTGAATCAATAATAGCGGACACCGCTCCCATTAGAGTAACAAGAATAAATGTTCTTAATCCTGCAGAATGCCTTTTACTAGATCTTTCACATCCTATTATTGCTCCGATAATCACTGCAACTAAGATACGAAAAATAATAGAAAACACATTAATCTCAATAGACCAATTACCCATTAATTTTGCAAGTGGGTCAATAAATTTTACTAAAAAATTCATAAATTTTTACCTCCTAACGCTTATTTATGAATCGGCGATAATTGTTGTTATCAGCCGTATAAAACAATTCTTCTGATGCTTCGACAAATGCTTTTTCTTCTTCAGACATTTCATTTTGTGCATGTTCTGGAAGAGAAGATTGAATTTCTTTTATTTGTTTAATTAAATCATCAATTTTGTTTTTGGCTTCAAGATGTTCTTTATTTTCTTGAGGCTGTTCTGTAACTATGATGTTTTTATTATTAGGGTCGTAAGATTTTGATAAGAATAAAGATAATTTTGCACAAGCAGGTCCAATTAATTCGTACAATACACTTGAGGCTAATATTATAGTTTCAAGCGCGGCACCAACTTCTCCGCCAATTGTTCTAGCACCCATTGCCGCTAATCCAATAGCGACACCCGCCTGCGGAATAAGTGCCAATCCCAAATAATTACGAACTTTCTTATCTTTTTTAACAATTAAGGATCCCAAATAAGCTCCGCCATATTTACCAATGATACGTACAAAGAAATAAACGACACCAATAACAATAATTGGAACACTACCAATCGCTGATGACGAAACCAATGCTTTTAAATCAAATGATACACCTGACCTTACAAAGAATAATAATAAGATAGGTGGGGTAAAATAATTTAATTGTTTAAATAATTTATCATCATTTGTAATATTTATGTAAATCGTAGACATACACATACATCCTAGTAAAGGTGAAACATCAACTAGAGAACATAAGCCACAATATGTAAATAATAAAGCAATAGATATAATTAGGCGATTATCTTTAGAACGTTTCTTTGGCATTAATAATTTCATTAAAAATCCAAATATTCCTCCGATAACTAATGCGGCTAGGTTAATCAAAATTGGTTTAACAACACTTATGAAACTAAATGACCCAGCAATAGAAGCCATTGCAATAGAAATTGCCACGCTATAAGCAATTAAACCAACAACATCATCTAAAGCTACAACTTGAAGTAAAGTATCAACAAAATCACCTTTGGAATTAGTTTGTCTAATTGTCATCATAGTAGAAGCAGGTGCTGTTGCGGCGGCTAAAGCTCCTAATACAATAGAAAAAGGTAAAGCTAAATGCATAATAAAGTAAGATACAATGAATACCAATATTGAGGCTAGTAGCGCTTCAAAAACAGTTATAATTACTACTTTCCCACCATTCTTTTTTAAAGTATCAAAGCGAAAAAACTCACCAGTACTAAAAGCAATAAATGCTAAAGATACATCGGCAAGAAAACTTGTATTTGTTACAAAATTTGTAGGAATAAGATTTAAACAAT
Organism: uncultured Mollicutes bacterium; assembly: GCA_937893635.1. The sequence goes on from CALBGF010000152.1 coordinate 9,827, forward strand.
ATGGCCCTATCAATATCCCGGCCACAATATAAGCTGTAACATTTGGTAATTTTATTAATTTGGTTAAACGTGTTAATAAAAAACCAGCAAATAGCATGATAGCAATTGATATAATCGTGATGCTAACAGGTGAAGTAATACCTAATTTATCATAAATAGTCATAATGTACCTCCTTATTAAACGCTAATATGTTTTCATAAATTGCAAGAAACACTAAACTAACCGACCAATAAAAATTGAAAAAATAAGTTATTAGTAAGAATAAAATAGCAACAGACTTAGAGATTGATAATTTATTAAGCAAGTCGAATTTTTTTAAACACAAAACAAAACTGATAGAATTTAATGAAAGTATTAAAAATGCACTTTTTAAAAAATGATTTCCAATATCGATACCAACTAATATAAGAACTAAAAGAAGTAGTAGTGATATATTAGATATTATTAATCCAGTAAGGCCAAATTCTTTATAACTGATACCAAGTATTTCTTCATAATCTATATATTTTGTAGAAATTCCGATTTTTTTGCATAAAAGTTCGTTACTTCTTAATCCATAATGCCAAAAATTGTACTTTAGCAAGGTAAGTTGAAAGACTTTGAAATTTAACATATCGTTTTCTCCTTTCTTTTTAGTTGATTATCAACGCCTCATACTATATACTTAATTTTAGATAAAGAAAAATTATTTATTTGTCATAAACGATAAAAAATATTTATAGTTAGGAGAAAAAAATATGATTGATAATAAATTACTTACATTAATAACTTTGGCTGAAACCAAGAATTTTACACGTGCCGCGAATGAACTAATGATGACGCAACCTGCTGTGAGCCATCACATTCAACAATTAGAAGAAGAATTTGATACAAAGCTAGTAATTCGCAAGAAAAACGAAGTTTTACTTACTGAAGAAGGCAAAATTGTTGCGGAATATTCTAAAAAAATTATATCACTTTATGACAAAATTAAAGTAGAAATTAAAGATATAAAGAAAAGTACAACAAACTTAAGAATAGGTATTACCCATACTTCAGAGAGTAATTTTATGATGGTTGTTTTAGCAAAATGTAGTAACGAAATCAATAACTTAAATATAACAGTTATTACTGATACTATAAAAAATCTTTATAATAAACTTGATAATTTTGAAATTGATTTAGCGATTATTGAAGAAAAAGCTAATCCTTTAAAATATAAATCATTGTTACTTGATACAGACTATCTAGTATGTGTATTAGCAAAAGATAATCGCTTGTCAAAGAAAGCAGTTGTTACTCTTGCGGACTTAAAAAAAGAAAAGATGATTTTAAGATTGCCTGATTCTGCTACTAGAATACTTTTTGATTCAACTTTGATATCTATGAATGAGTCAGTAGATAATTTTAATGTTATTTTAGAAGTTGATAACATTGCCACCATTAAAGATTTAGTAAGAAAAAATCTTGGTGTATCTATTCTTCCTAGAAGCGCTTGCTTAGATGAAATAAAAAAAGATAAGTTACGTGCTTTACCAATTGAAAATTTAAGTATGGTACGTGAAACTAACATTATATATAATGATTATTTTTCGCAACATAATATTCTTCAAGTAATTTATAAAATATATCAAGAGACAGTAAAAAATTTAATGTAAATATAACGTATGTTAATATATAAATATTTATAATAAAATTTATAAATAAAATAGCTATAAATTAATAACAAAAATAATAACAATTTTTAGATAAATTTTAACCTTAAAATATTTGCTACTTTTTTACCAAAAAAACACATCAAAAAATGGTAACAAAAAATTGCTTAAAAAACACTAAAAAAATTTAAGCAATTTTTCAAATGTAAAAAAGTAACTAAAACACCGATACAATCAATTAATTAGTGGTTTTTTTAAATTTCAAAATTTAGTTCAAAAAACACTTTGAAAAAAAATATTAAAAAAAGTGTTGATTTTTTGATTCGTTTTTTGTATATTTTTTGTCGTGAAAAAAACTATCAAAAAATAGCGCAAAATTTCATAGAAAGTTTTAGAGGTAAATCAAATGGAGGATAATGTAATTATTCGCTTAAAAGACGTATGTAAAAAGTTTGGTAATACATACGCAGTCGAAAACTTTAATCTTTATGTTAATAAAGGTGAGTTTGTGACTTTCCTTGGACCATCTGGATGTGGTAAAACTACAACATTACGTATGATCGCAGGATTTGAACTTCCAACATCAGGTAGTATTACACTTAATGGTCAAGACATTACTTTGATTTCGCCACATAAGCGTCCCGTAAATACCGTATTCCAAAGATACGCTTTATTTCAACACTTAGACGTTTATGATAACATTGCTTTTGGATTAAAATTAAAACGTATTAAAGATCCAAAAACAGGAAAAGAAAGAAAATTAACTGCTAAAGAAATTGATGACAAAGTATTAAATGCTTTGAAGATCGTTGATTTAGAAGAATATGAAGATCGCGATGTTACAACTTTAAGTGGTGGACAACAACAACGTGTAGCGATTGCTCGCGCTATTGTAAATGAGCCAGAAATCTTACTTTTAGATGAACCACTAGGCGCTTTGGACTTGAAAATGCGTAAAGATATGCAACTTGAATTAAAACAAATGCATAAAAAATTAGGTATTACATTTATTTATGTTACCCATGACCAAGAAGAAGCTTTAACAATGTCTGATATCATTGTTGTTATGAAAGATGGTCAAATTCAACAAATTGGTACACCAACCGATATTTATAATGAACCAAAGAATGCCTTTGTAGCGGACTTTATTGGTGAGTCAAACATTTATAACGCTACTTATCGTGGTGATAAGAAAGTTCGTTTCTTAAACCACTTATTTGATTGCGTTGATGAAGGATTTGGCGTAAATGAGAAAGTTGATGTTGTAGTTAGACCGGAAGATATCGAACTTGGTGAAGTTGGTAAAGGTATGGTCGATGGAAAAATTGTTGATAAAATCTTTAAAGGTATCCATTACCAATATGTATTTATGGTTGGAAAGAACGAAGTCTTAATTCAAGATACTCGTGATTTACCAAGCAATGTTGAAGCAAGTATTTCAATTAAGCCAGATATGATTCATATTATGAAAAAAGATTTAAGTTCCAATGTTTATCAAGATGCTTATATTGATAATAAAAATCGTGTTGTTATTGCCGATACACCATTTGAATGCAATGTTACACAATTATTACCAAATTCACATATCGATGATGATGGTTATTTAGTTGATGAAAAAGGACGTAGATATGATTTAAATGATGCTGATGTGGTAGCAACTGTAAACTTAAACGATGTACAAATTTGTGAAAATGAGGAAGATGGTATGGTTCCAGGTAGCATTGTTTCTGTTTTATATAAAGGTGACCATTATCAAGTAACAGTTCGTACTAAAGATGAAGAAGATTTCGTAGTAGAAACAGAATACACTTACAACGAAACAGATCGTGTATCTATTAATATTGCTAGTGATAAAATTCAATTAAAGATCAAGGGAGACATTAGCAAATATGAAATTTAGATTCCAAAGAAAGTATTTAGCAATACCTTATATTCTATTCTTTCTATTCTTCATCATTGTTCCAGTATTTTTAATTGTTTTCTATGCTTTTACTGATAAAGTTACAGGAACTTTCTCTTTTTCAAACTTAGTTAAGTTTTTTAGTGATAATACAAATGTTAATGTATTAATTATTTCATTAACTTATGGACTAATAAATACAATTTTGTGTTTATTAATTGGTTATCCGGTTGCTTATTTTTTAGCAGACCGTAAAATTAATAAATCAGCGGTGTTAGTTACTTTATTTATTATGCCAATGTGGATTAACTTTGTTATCCGTACTGGCGCAACTCGTGATTTATTAACTTGGATTGGATTATCGGGAGGCTCATACCCAGAAGCCGCCACAATTATTGGTCTAGTATATAACTATTTACCTTTTACAATTTTACCTTTATACACTACTATGCTTAAGATGGATCGTAACCAAATTGAGGCAAGTAGAGATTTAGGTGCAACTCCAGTTCAAACATTTGTAAAGGTTATCATTCCAATGACAATGCCAGGAATTGTTTCGGCCGCAACAATGGTATTTATGCCAACAATATCTTCTTATGTTATTTCTGATATTCTATCAGAATATAATGTTGTCTTATTTGGTAGCTATATTGATTTATATTTCAATCAAAACGATTGGTATTTCGGATCATTCATGGCTTTAATTATGTTATTACTTATCGCTATAAGCGTGGTAGTTTCTCGTAAGTTTTCTAAAGATAACGAGGGGAAGGAGTCAATATGGTAAAGAAAATATTAGCAAAAACTTATGTTTATTTAATTCTATTATTGATGTATCTTCCAATTTTACTTTTAGTTGTTTATTCATTCACTGTTTCTGATCAAGTTGGTATTTGGAATGGCTTTTCTTTCAAGTTATATAGTGACTTATTCAAAAACAAAGAATTAATGAATGCGGTTGGTAACACATTTCTTATTGCTGTTACTAGCGCAGTTGTATCAACAATTCTTGGAACATTAGGCGCAATTGGCGTATTCTATTCTTCTAAGAAAACAAGAAAAATTGTAGAAACAATGAACCAACTTCCAGTTGTAAATGCGGAAATTGTTATGGCTCTTTCTTTAGCGGTTTTAGCGGTTTCTCTTTCTTGGAAATTCTCATTCTTTACATTATTAATTGGTCACGTTGTGCTTACTATTGCTTTCGTTTATTTAAACGTTAAGCCTAGACTTGTCCAAATGGATCCTAGTGCATATGAAGCGGCTTTGGATTTAGGTGCTAAGCCTCGCTATGCTTTATATAAAGTTGTTTTACCAGAAATATTACCTGGTATTATCTCAGGATTTATGATTGCTTTTACATTATCATTAGATGATTTTGTTATTACTCAATATTTAAAACAACCATCTTTTGAAACTATTTCAACTTATATTCAAAAGATTATTGCTAAGCACCCAATTCCACCTGAAGTGCGTGCTTTAACTACAATTATCTTCTTATTAGTGTTAGTGGTTGTTGTTGGTAATACTCTTTATAGCAATTATAAATCTAAAAAAGTTGTAAAAAGACGTCAAGGAGGATTTTAGTAAATGAAAAGTGTACTTTCTAAATTCTCATTACTAGTTTTATTTTCTTGTTTGTTAACAAGTAATGTTTCATTTCATAATGAAGAGTTTGTTAAACCAGTTAAACAAGTATTAAATGCTAAAAAAGATGACAATAATCTTGTCATTTATAATTGCTCAGACTATATTGATGAATCTTTAATTGAAGAATTTGAAAGTGAATATAACTGTAAAGTTCATTATTATACTTATGATACTAATGAAACGATGTATAACCAATTCACTTTACAACCAGAAGGCACATATGACTTAATTTGTACTTCAGATTATATGATTCAAAAAATGGTTAGAGAAGGATTAGTGGAACCATTAGATATTACAACAGAAGTTCCTAATTATGATGAGTATGCCGCGACAGAAGTTCGTAATAAATTAAAATCCATGATGGCGGATGTTGATCAAGATGGTGTTAAAGAAGCAAGCTTAGACAATTACGCTGCGGGATATATGTGGGGAACATTAGGTATCATTTATGACGCTAATTGCAGTGAAACAATAAGAGAAGATGTTAAATCTTGGGATGTATTTTGGGATTCAAATTATAAAAATTTAATTTCAATTAAAAATTCTATGCGTGATACATTCGTTGTTGGATTAATGCATGCATATAAAAATCTTGCTAATAAAGAAAATCCAAGTGAAAATGAAAAGAAATTTTTAGAAGCAGTAGAAAGAGCAAAAACTGATGATTTAACAGAAACTATTCAAAATGTATTTGACTTAGTTATTAATGAAGAAGATTATGCTCCAATTATTGATGTAGTTAAAAATGAAATCATCTCTTTAAAACAAAATATTTTTGGATTTGAAGTTGATTCTGGTAAAAATGATATTATTACTGGAAAAATTAAAATGAATTTAGCTTGGTCAGGTGATGCTGTTTATTCTATTGATCAAGCGATTGATTATCGTTCAAGCGGCGAATACAATACTGAACTTGAATATTACGTTCCTGAAGAAGGCGGAAATGTTTGGTATGATGGTTGGTTCTTGCCAAATAAGTCTAATCGTAGACTTGCTACAGCATTTATCGATTTCTTATCTCGTCCAGAAAATGCTGCGCGTAATATGGATTATATTGGTTATACTTCATTTATTTCTGGATCTGATGTATTTGATCAAGTTGTTTATAAATATGGGGTTCCAGAATATGATGCAGAAGCAAATTACTTTGGACCATACTTTGATGAAGATAGCGAAGAAATGGTTGACGGAAGTATTGTTGCTTATAATGGCAAATACTATATATGCATTGCTGAAGATAGCGAAGATTCGATTACTGGTGTACTTCCAACTGACACAAATGTATGGAAAGAATATACTGAGGAACTTGAATTAGAAGATTCATATGATTTGGGTTATATATTTGGAGACTATATGGAAGGAAGAAGCACTTCATTTTATCCATATAGCGAACGCAAGAATCAATTATTAACCCAATATCCAGATGCTGAAACATTAAAAAGATGTGCGGTAATGAATGATTTTGAATCAGTTAATGAAAAAGTTGTTATTATGTGGGGACAAATTAGAGCCTACACATCAATGACTGTATATTATGTAATATTAGCGACTTTTGTGGGTGCAGTATTAGTATTTGCAGTAACAAAAAGTATCGTAAATTATAATTCAGTTCGCTCACGCCGTAAAAGAGCAAATAAGTAAAGAATAATAGGCGGCCGAATAAGCCGCCTTCTTATCACTACTTGGCAAAAAATACAATTTTATGTCTTTGAACGCATAAAAAAGAATAAATTCTAATAAAATATATTGCGAAATAGGTGGCTTTGTGCTATCATACTTTCGTTGCTTGCGATGGTTCCTTAGCCAAGTGGTAAGGCAATTGACTGCAACTCAATGAGCGTCGGTTCAACTCCGTCAGGAACCTCCAAACAAATAAAAATAACTATTGATTTTTATTTATCAATTTGTTATATTATATAGGCGTGTTGATGCGCCCGTAGCTCAACTGGATAGAGTGTTAGACTACGAATCTAAAGGTTACGAGTTCGATTCTTGTCGGGCGCGCCATCTCGGGAAATAGCACAGCTTGGTAGTGCATCTGGTTTGGGACCAGAGGGTCGCAGGTTCGAATCCTGTTTTCCCGACCATTTGATTTATTAAGGCGATATTAATTTATTGCCTTTTTTTGTACTCAGAGTACATTCTTAATATATTACAAAAATGGTCGAACATAAAAAAGCGACCGAATCAAAAAATAGGAGATTGAACTTATGGCTAGCAAAATGGAATATCTAGATTTTGTTCTTGAACAACTTGATTTATTAGATAATATTACCTACCGCTCAATGATGGGCGAATTTTTACTTTATTATCACCAAGTTCTAATTGGTGGAATATATGATGATAGATTACTCGTAAAAATTGTTAAAGAAAATAAAAAGTATGAAATGAAAGAAGCCATTCCATACCCTGGTGCGAAACCAATGTATTTGGTTAGTGAAATCGATGATAAAGAACTTTTAAAAAATATTGTTCTTGATACTTATAATAATTTAAAAAAATAATAATTTATTTAATGATGTTACAAGCTTTTAATAATAATTTATGTAAAGTTAGTTCATAGTCATAATCATATACATTAGATTTTATTCCGCATAAACGTTCATAGAATTCTTCTGGGAATGCGTCATAACGATTATAATTAGTAGGAAATTCAATAGTGGTGGTATCCGCCATTTTATCATATGGATCTTCTAATCCATTTTGTATGGCTAGCCATTTGATTGTTGGACGTTCAAATGGAGAAATGGAAACAGTGCCTTTTTCTCCCACAACTGTTAATTCTCTTCTTAAATGTCCTCCGGTTTCAATTGCGGAAGTACGAATGACACTTACTCCTTTATCATAGTAAAATAAGGCAGTTGCATTATCAATTACATTAAAACCTTCCGTCCCTGAGCGGAATAATATAGGCTCAATACGTTTTGGTTCGCCCATTAAACGTAAGACAAAGTCAATAATGTGTCCGCCAAAAATATACATTGTTCCACCTTTGAATGTTGAAAGATATTCTAAATATTTTTTACTGCGTGGCGCGGACATAGATGTTTCAACATAAAGTACTTTTCCAATTGTACCACTTTCAACAATAGAAAATACTTTTTTTACCGCTGGATTAGTGCGATATAAATATCCTAAATGCACAATAAGATTTTTTTCTTTTGCCTCTTTAAGTAGTTTTTCATACTCTTTTAAGTTTTCGCCAGCGGGTTTATCAAGATGAATATGCTTATTATGATCAATGCATTTTTGTGCCGCCTTCATTAAGTTTGGAACTTCGGTCTCAACAAGAAGTGCATCACATTTTTCAATTAATTCATCTTCATTTAAACAGGCAATACCTTGATAGCAAGGTAAATTTCCTCTTTTTTTAATCCAGTATTCATTATTTTCTGAATATCCAATAATTTCAAATAAGTCTGGATGTAGACGGAATGCTTCCATATGACCGGCAGCATGGTTATGCCCTATACCAATTTGTCCAATTTTAAATTTTTTCATAATTGTTTATAAGTAACCTTTCGATTAAATATAGCACATTATTTTAATGAATTTTGTTATAGCACATCAAATGGATATCAATAAAGACAAAAAAAGAATCGAACTTAATCGATTCTCATTACCAAATAAAGTTTGATTTAGCGGCTTCCCCGTTATCAATTAAAATATCTTGGGCAGTCATAGATTCGTTTATAACAGTAATAAAATAAGCCCACTTAGCCATTTCTTCTACGCTTGACCAGCGATGCAATAAAGTTTCATTTAATACTTGTTCATATAAATCAGTGCTTTTTAAGATATGATCGTTTAAATCGGTAATAACTCCACCAGGAGAAATAGAATTAGAAGTAGCATGAAATTTAGCTAGGCGTAATGCAACGTTTTTCATATAAGCAATTACCCCGCCTTTACTAGCAGCATATTCAGGAAATTCAGCACCAGTATTTCCGGAAGCACTTGCGATAAATAAAACGGATTTTATTTTATCCTGGAAAGCATATTTTTCAGTTACTCTTATTACAGCTTTTAGATTATTATCGATGTCATTATCATTTTGTGTACCAGCGTTATTAATTAGAATATTACAAGATGGTAAATTAGGAAGTTCATCTTTAAATAAATCCAGTAATACGTGATGATAGTTTTTATTTTCTAAAGATGCTTCTAAACGGTCTAAACCATAGACGATAAAATCTTTTTTTAAAAAGAGTTCCGCGATAGCTTTTCCTATTCCTTTACTAGTACCGGTAATAATTACAATATTATCCATATTAATTCTCCTTGTTTTCTTTTAATAAATTAAAGTATTTTTCTCCAACACCATCTTTAGCCCAGTTTTTGGTGATTTTATAACCAAATGGAGAAAATATTACTTCAAATAGCAATTCCACTATAGCGCCAGTAAGAGCGCATGTAAAGCATTGAGTGATTGACCAACCAAAGAAAGATAAAGAAACAATTAAAGCAAAAGTAAGATTATCAATAAATTGTCCAATCATCGTTGAAATATAAGTACGGAAAATAAACGTACCAAAATTATCTTTTTTAACTATTTTTCCAATAGTGAAATTAATGAAATTATTTACTAATGCAGAAATCAAAAAAGCAGTAGTGGATCCTAACAACACATACCAAGTGCCACCAAATGTATTGTTAAGAGCGCTATTAATAATATCTTGACTTCCTTCCACATAAGATTCACCCCATACACCAGGAATAATACTAGCAATAAAGAAAATTAAGCACACAAATAAATTGATAACAACACCTAAGACTGCTAATTGATTCGCGGCTTTTAATCCAAAATGTTTGGTAATGACATCCATTGTTAAAAACGAAACCCAAGATAATAATATTCCAGCATCTAAGGCTAACCAAGATACAGGCATATTAATGCTTTTATTCGCCAATAAATTCATACCAACAACACTAACGATAAATAGTGTTACAAAGATAGATGGAATATTTCTTGTGAGAGTAACAAACTCATTCCATTCTTTTTTTAATTTGTTTTTCATAAATAACACACTCCTAATAACAAAAAACAGGTCCAAGACAAAGGACCTGAAAATATTAGTCAAGATACTTTGTTCCTGGTTTTATTTATAGACAGGATGGCAACAACGAACTGTCTTTTACGAATGAATATTAACTGATTTTTACTACTTTTGCAACAATTATTTTGAATGTAAGCGGTCTAGAATGCATTTTAAAAAAATATATGATATATTACTAGCGTAATGGGGAGTGAAAGAAATGAAATTAGAACCAATTATTGAAAGTCTTTTAGATACCGATTTTTATAAGTTTAATATGAATCAATTAATGTTTCATAAATATCAAGAACCGATAGGAGAATATCATTTTAAGTGTCGTAATAAAGATGTTAAATTTAGCGAAGAAATGTTACAAGAAATAAATGAACAAATTGATCATTTGTGTACCTTGACATTTAAAAAGGAAGAATTAGATTACTTAAGTTCAATATCTTTTATTAAAGATGATTATATAAAATTTTTATCAACATTTAAATTGAACAGAAGTTATGTTGATTGCCATTTGAATGATAAAAAGGAACTAGTATGTGTTGTTAAGGGAACATGCTATTTAGCTATGTCTTTTGAAATTTACTTATTAGAAATAATTAATGAAGTATATTTCCGCTTAAAATATGATTATCAAGAATTATTAAAAGAAGCAAAAGAACGTTTAGCTATTAAAATAAGCAAAATGCAAAATGGCACTTATACTTTTAAATTTGCTGAATTTGGATGCCGTAGAAGATTATCACGTGAATTCCAAGATTATATGGTTAAAGAGTTTGTGACTAAAACTAAAAATTGTGTTGGTACATCTAATGTTTATTTGGCAATGAAATACAATGTTACACCAATCGGAACATATGCTCATGAATTAGTGCAAATGTATCAAGGAATTGATGGATTAGACATCGCTTTTGATAATAAATATACAATGGATGATTGGTATGAAGAATATAAGGGCGCAAACGGAATAGCGTTAACAGATACATTAACTACTGATTTATTCTTGCTAGATTTTGACTTTAATAATGCAAGCCGTTATAAAGGTGCAAGACATGATTCTGGTGATCCTTATGAATGGGGAGAAAAAATGCTTTCTCATTATGAAAAATTAGGAATAAATACCAAAGAAAAAACATTGCTATTTAGTGATAGCTTAAACTTTGATAAAGCCCAAGCTTTATTTGATTATTTTAAAGATCGCGCAATCGTATCATTTGGAATTGGAACATATTGTTCGAATGATACTGATGAACAAGCTTTGAATATTGTTATTAAATTACAAAGAGTAAATGGAAAACCAGTTGCTAAGTTATCCGATGCAGATGGAAAAACAATGTGTTTGGATGATAATTATTTGAAAAAATTGAAAGAAATAGTTGAAAATAGAGTAAAAAACAGCACTAATAAATAAGTGATTTTAACATTTTGATTAATAAAATAAAAAAATGCTTTATTATTTATTAATAAAGCGCTATAATGTTTACAATTATTTTCTTTCTATGAATTAAAAGGAGGATAAAATTATGAAGAAAAAAATATTTTTATTAATACCCGTTATGATGATGGCTTTAGTTGCTTGTGATAATGGTGGTAGTAATTCTACTCCGGATCCTACTCCAACTCCAACAAATAAAAAAGAGTATATTTCTCTTACAGCCTTAAAATCAATCTTTGACTCTTATACAGTTGAAGGAAAGTATACTTATGCTCAAAGATCAGGATTTTCTGCAACAGGGTTAAATATTTCTTTAAAGACTAGATACCAAACTGGTGGTATTGAATTGTCAGTTTATGCTAAAACAAGTTCACAAGTTATAGATGCTAATGCGCAATATGTTAATTCTAATGGCTATGTTGCTCAATGGTATCATGCTGCAGATAACACAATTAAACTTCAATATCTAGCTTCTTCAAGTGGAAGTGGCGCGGCAACTTGGTCATTCGATAATGACTTTGATAGTATTGTTTCAGTAAAAGACTTTGTCAAGCAAGCAGATGGTACTTATTCGGTTGTTAATGCTGACACAAGAACAGCAATAGCTACTGCAGTAGCTATGGGTGCTATTCAAATCGGTGCCTTTGATCCTAGTAGTTTAGAAATTACTAAAATGAGTGTAACTGTTGAAAATGATAAGATTAGCGGTGTTACTTTTGAATCAGCAGAATATGTTTCAACCAATAATATCGTTTACAAAGATCTTGGTGATTTTACTTTTACATATCAAGGTGCAACAGAAGTAAAATGTGAACTATCAGCCTATGATACATATACTGAAGCTAATGCTCTTAAGGAAGCATTTGATAAAATAGGACGCAAAACACAAGCTAAGATTACTAGTAATAATACTTATAAGGTAAGTGGCGGCGGTTCACAATCACAAAAAGTAGAAACAAATGTTTATATGAATGAAAATTTATATTACATTGAAAATAACAACTTAAAAACTAATGTAACATCTAGACAAGGACTTGCCCATTCTGATGCAGTTGGTGGCACAGTAATATTTACATCTGATGAAGATGGCAATTTAACAGTTACCAATGCTTATGAAAATGTAAATTTATCACAAACAATCTATTATCCACGTATGAGTCAAATTTCTCCAGATATGTTTGAATATAAAGATGGCAAATATGTTACAAGAAATGCTGATGACGCTTACAATGTTGGCGCATATTTATTACATGATGGTTCAGAAGAATATGTATCTGAAATATCTATCGAATTAGATGAAGATAAAAACATGAAAGTATCTTATGAATATGAAGCAACAATTAGTGATAGTTCAACAACTTTAACATCTAAAAATGTGATGACATTCTGTGACTATGATGATAGTGCGATTTCTTTCTTAAAATTAAACGATATGGAAGAGAGTCTTAAGATTGCTAAAAATATTCCTAGTAATATGGTAAATACTTGGTTAAATGGTAGCACTAGCGTATCAATTAGCAAATATGTTGTTAATATTGATGGTAATATTTTGAAAATTAGTGAAATTAAAGATGGAGTAATTAAAGGAACATATATTGATGGTAATAAAAACACAGTCAATGTGTCATTATCTTTAATTCCTGCAACGGATAATTCAATTGCTATGTTATCTATAACAATTGGTGAAAATGCACCTGCTAAATTATTAGGTGCTAATTCAACCCTTACTTCTACAACATTCCCACTAGAATATATTCGCTTATTCTTAACTAATAATCCTGATTTAGAATTGCCAACTATTAACGCTAGGAGTTTTGAATATATGATTTTTAGTGAAGAAGGTTATGAGTCATATTTTGCAGTTGCTATTGATGGTGTAGAAGCAGGCACACAATTTATAAAAGATTTGATTGCTAATAATTGGTCAGTTAGCCAATCTTCTAATGGAACTTCTTATAATTGTGTTGATCCATCAGGAAAAACAACTGTCGTTGTTATGTTTGGTAGTACAACAAGTGGATATTATACTTTAATCGCTTTCTTTGATGTAGTATCTGAATAAAAAAATTAGAATTTAGGTGATGTATTTAAGAAAATATGTCACCTTTTTCATTCGTTTGGTGAATCAACTAAATTTTTTTGAAAAAAATAAAAAAAATACTTGCATTATTTGTATTAATTCGATATATTATTTATTGCGTAAGAGATAAATACAAAGTTACGCTTAATGACGTGGGGCCATAGCTCAGCTGGGAGAGCGCCTGATTTGCATTCAGGAGGTCAGGGGTTCGATCCCCCTTGGCTCCACCATTTATTTTACTCAATGGCTGTGTAGCTCAGTTGGTTTAGAGCGGCCGGTTCATACCCGGCAGGTCGAGGGTTCGAATCCCCCCGCAGCTACCAATATGGACCCTTAGCTCAACGGTCAGAGCTCCCGGCTCATAACCGGTTGGTTATAGGTTCGAATCCTATAGGGTCCACCAACGAATATTATTTTATGGAGACTTACCCAAGTGGTTGAAGGGTCCAGTCTTGAAAACTGGTAGGGGATGCAAGTCCCGCAAGAGTTCGAATCTCTTAGTCTCCGCCATCTTATTATCGCGGGGTAGAGCAGCCTGGTAGCTCGTCGGGCTCATAACCCGGAGGCCGGAAGTTCAAATCTTCCCCCCGCAACCAATGGAACTGTGGTGTAGCGGTTAACATGTCTCCCTGTCACGGAGAAGACCGCGGGTTCGATTCCCGTCAGTTCCGCCATCTGGCTCGATAGCTCAGTAGGTAGAGCAAAGGACTGAAAATCCTTGTGTCCCCAGTTCGATCCTGGGTTGAGCCACCATCTTGTAAATTAAGCGCTATTAATTAGCGCTTTTTTTCGTTTTAATTGTCTAAATAATATGTTAATATTATTAATGTCTTTTTTAGGAGTTAAATTATGCCAATTATTTTAGTATGTATATTGTCTTTGCTTGCTGGCAGTGGTGTTTTTATTGCTGGTATGAATATGATGAGTGGCGCTTTAGAACGTGCTACAGGAAAAGGATTAAAAAAACTTTTAGAGAAAATTGGGAATAACCCAATTGTAGGAGTAGGAATAGGTGCTGGGATAACAGCGTTAATTCAAAGTTCGGCGGCTACCAGTGTTATGACTATTGGTTTAGTTAATGCTGGTGTAATGAGCTTAGTGCAAGCGGCATCCATTATTATGGGTGCTAATATCGGTACAACAGTTACTGGACTATTAGTTTCTCTATCTAGTTTAAATATTTCTTTATTTACCTCAGTTTTGGCATTTATTGGTGTCATGATGACATTTTTTAAAAATGAGAAGGTAAAGAACATTGGCTCAATATTATGCGGCTTAGGATTAATTTTTATTGGCTTGGATTTAATGAGTAATGCTTTTGCTAATGAAGAAATTAAATTAACCTTTACTAATATTTTTGCTTCTATTGATTTTCCTTTATTATTAATATTATTAGGAATAGTATTTACCGCAATTGTTCAATCATCTTCAGCGGTTACTGGTTTAGTGATTGTTATGGTCGGACAAGGTGCTTTAAAAACAGAAAATGCTTTATTTATTATTTTAGGATCTAACATTGGTACTTGTATTACTGCTTTGATTGCCACAATTGGTACAAGCACAAATGCTAAACGAACAGGTGTTATTCATTTACTATTTAATATATTTGGTACAATATTGTTTACGAGCATTATTTGGCCACTTCAAAATGAGGTTGTTAATTTATTAAATACTCTTTTTAGTGGTAATGCAGAAATTCAAATAGCAATGTTTCACTTAGTTTTCAATGTGGTTACAACTATTGTTTTATTGCCTTTTATTAAATGGCTAGTAAAATTAGCATCATTGATTATTAAAGATAAGAAAAGTGATAGTGCTCATTTAAGTTTAAAATATATTGATGAGCGTTTATTACGCACACCATCAATTGCTATTACCCAAGTCAAAAAAGAAGTTGATTATATGGCTAGCATTGCTAAGACTAACCTTAATGCAGCAATGAATAGACTATTAAATAATGAAAAAATTGATTTAGTAACATTTAAACAAAATGAAGAATACATCAACTTTATGAATACAGAAATTACAAAGTTTTTAATTAAACTAGCTCCTTTGATGGATGGTAGTAATGAAAAAATTGTTGGTTCATATTTCCATGTTATTAATGATATAGAAAGAATTGGTGACCATGCTGAAAATATGGTTGATATTGAAGAAGTATTAGATAAAGAAGAAGGAGACTTTTCTGCAACTGGAAAGAATGACATAAGTGTAATGTTTAACAAGGTAGAAGAAATGTACACATTAGCTTTAAAAATATTTGATACATATGATATTAACCATTTAAATTCTTTAAATCAAATAGAAGAAACCGTTGATGAAATGAAAACAAAATATACTTCCGAGCATTATACACGCTTATCGATGGGAGATTGTAAAATAGAATTGAATTCTTTATTTATTTCTACAATATCAAATTTAGAAAGAGTTGCGGACCATTTAGTAAACATCGGAAATAGTATTGTAAGTCCTACTGGTGATGAATGTAATGATTAAATTTATTTTAAAAATTGCTTAAATGAATAATAATATAAATAGGGCTTAAATCTTAATGATTAATTTTTTTATTTAGTAATTAACTTTTATTAAATGAAATTTATTAGTAATGCTGTAATGTTTTATCCCTAAGAGAATATAATTTTAAAGTTAAAAGCAATTATTCTAATTAGCTTTTATAAAGATTCATGAGTAAAGGAAAATAAAAATGAGAAACAAGTATAATGACTTATCTTTAGATGATAATGCGCTTGAAGATGTACCGCTTCAAGAATATCCTCGCATGCAATTTAAAAGAGCATCTTATTTATGCTTAAATGGTGTCTGGGATGTTGAAATTACAAAATCAAAAGAATTACCTACTAAATATTCTTCGCAAGTAGTAGTTCCTTTTCCTATTGAATCAAAACTATCAAAAGTTAATAAAGAGTTAAAAAAAGGAGAATATATTTATTATCGTCGCTTTTTTAATATTTCAAAATCATTTAATGTAGGTAAAATTATTCTCCATTTTGATGGAATAGATCAAATAAGTGATGTTTATATTAATGAAAAGTTAGTTATGCACCATGAAGGCGGCTATCTTCCTTTTGAAGTTGATATCACAAATTGCATTAAAGAAGAAAATGAAAAGTATGAATTAGTTGTAAAAGTACAAGATGATTTAAATAAAATGTATGGCTATGGCAAGCAAGCTATTAAATCAAAAGGAATGTGGTATACCAAAACTTCTGGAATATGGAAAACATGCTGGATTGAAAGCGTACCTAATAAATATTTTAAGAATATAAAGATTGATACGACATTAGATGAAGCAACGATTAAAGTTAATGGGGATATATTAAAAAAACAAATAATTATTTTTTCAGAAAATAAAAAACAAATTTATAGATTTAAAAATGAAGAAATCAAAATCAAAATTAAGAATCCTATTAATTGGACACCAGAAAATCCTTATTTATATAAATTTATCTTAAAAGGTGAAGATGATTATGTTGAATCATACTTTGCTTTACGCACAATTAAAGTTGGTGAATTCCAAGGATATCCTTGCTTATTACTTAATGATAAACCATATTTTTTTAATGGCTTATTAGATCAAGGATATTATCCAGATGGATTATTAACTCCTAAAACGTATAAAAAATATGAAGATGAAATTAATATGGTAAAAAAACTAGGGTTTAATACCCTCAGAAAACATATAAAAGTTGAACCGGATTATTTTTATTATTTATGCGACAAACTAGGAATGATTGTTTTTCAAGATTTTGTTAATAATGGAAGTTATAGTTATTTAAACGATACTATCTTACCTAATATAGGATTAACAAAAAGACTTAAAAAAGGATTTACGACTAGAAACATTGTTAAAGAACAGTTTAAAAAAGAAACAAAAGAAACTATTTTCATGCTTTATAATCATCCATCAGTTGTTTATTACACAATTTTTAACGAGGGATGGGGCCAATTTGACGCTGATAAAATGTATGATTATGTAAAAGAATTGGATAATACTCGTATTGTTGATACAACTTCAGGATGGTTTAAATCAAATAAGTCGGATGTGATTTCAGAACATATTTATTTTAAAGATATAAAATTCAATAAAGAAATGAAACCAATTATTTTATCGGAATTTGGTGGCTATGTTTATAAAGTTATTGAACATTCATATAATTTATCACGTACATATGGTTATAAACTATTTAAAACGCAAGAAGAATATCAAGAGTCGCTGAATAAATTGTATCAAGAAAAAATATTGCCTTATGCATTTAAAGGATTATCAGGATGTATTTACACACAAATTAGCGATGTTGAAGATGAAACTAATGGAATTTTAACATATGACCGTAAAATTGTTAAAATTAAGAATCGGATTTTACCAGATATAAATAAAATTTAATCTAGTATTGTTATGAAAATATCCGTTCGCGCTTTAAAAACAACAATTTACGCTCAAAAAAACAAATTATACGGAAAAAGATAGTTTTTTTTGTTAAAAAGTTGTAAAAATAGTTGTTATTTTAAAGAAATAATGTAAAATATTAGTGTACTTTAAAAAAAGGGGAGTTTAATATGGAATTTAAAGTTAAAGGTAAAGCCGCTGCATTTGTTTTATTGAACATCTTCTCATTCTTGTTCGTTGTAATTTTCGGCTTAGCTATGCTAGGTGGAGAATTCTTCAGTTACATCGGTAGAGGATGCCACTATGTCTACTATTTCACATTTGTAAGACCAATTGATTACAAATCATTCATCGCATTTGGAATAGCAGCATTAGCATTAGCATCATTAATTTATTGGATTATTCATGCTAGTAAAAAAGGTACACTTTCTATGGTAGAAGTGTTAGCACCTATTACTTCAATAGCATTGCCAATGATTCTATTATGCGCCTATCGTGGTATCTGCTTAGGAGTTTGGAATGATTCAGACAAATTGCTAGTTGTATTAGAATTAATTTTCTTAGCAATTTATACAATTTGTGCACTTGCTTCATTAATTTACTCTTTCAAAGCAGCAAGAATTGAAAGTAAAGAAATTCAAGAATCAGAAGAAGTTAAAGAAGACATCGATGCAAAAGTAGTTGAAGAAGAACCAAAAGAAGAAGTTGTTGAAGATGAAGTTGAAGATGAAGATGAAGATGAACCTGAAGATTTAGAAGAAGAATCAGAAGAGGATTCAGTCGAAACTGACGTAGTAGCTGATGCAAAAGATGCTACAAAAAAAGTTGTTAGAAGACCTTTTGATGAAAAAATGACAAAGGCAAGTTCTGAAATCAAAGAGAACTACAACATCTTAAAAAATGAATTATTAAGTTATGGTGTTAAGTCTCGTTTATCTCATGGCAGCGACACATTCAGATTAAGAAAAGAAGAATATGCTCGTATTACTCTTGTTGGTAAAAACTTAAAATTGTATCTTGCTACTGATCCAAAGAAATACGAAGGAACTACAATTCCTGCACGTGATGAAAGCAAGAAAAAATGTTTTGCAAATACTCCAACAATGATTAAAGTTAAATCAGCTTTATCAATTAAGAGAGCAAAAATGATGATTGCAGATTTAATGGAATCTAAAGGTTTACCTCAAGGTGAAGTTGGTAATGTAAATTACGCAAAACAACTTAAAAATCGTCAAGCTAGAAAAGCTAAAATGTAGTTAAATCTAAATTTAAAAATCTCGGCATTAGTCGAGATTTTTTTAGCGCTTTAGCCTACAAAAAAAATAGCACGCACTGTGCTATTTTTGTTCTTTTTGGTGGGCATCATATTTTTTACGTTCAACGGTATTTAAAATCTTTTTTCTTAAGCGATAAGTTGAAGGAGTAATTTCCACCAACTCATCAGTATTAATATAGTCTAAGCAAGCTTCTAGAGACATTTTACGTGCTGCTTTTAATACTACAGTATGATCGGAACCAGCAGCGCGCATGTTGGTTAAGTTTTTACTAGTAACAACATTAACCGCTAAATCTATTTCGTATTTATTTTCTCCTACTATCATTCCTTCGTATACTTCATCACCAGGAACTACAAACATTGTTCCACGATCTTCTAATTTTTGTAAAGCATAAGCAGTAACTTGTCCTGCTTCAGTAGCAACTAGAACACCTACAGGACGTTCACCAACTTTTTTACTTCCCATTGGACGATATTCTAAGAATGAATGATTAATAATTCCATAACCCTTTGTAAGAGTCATAAAGTTTGTCATAAAACCTAATAAGCCACGAGAAGGAATTATATAATGTAAGCGAGTTGTTATATCATTAGAATCCATAGTAACTAATTCAGCTTCACGATTACCCATTGTTTCCATGATAGTACCTAAGTAATCATTAGGAACATCAATTTGTACTTCTTCATAAGGTTCACAAGTTACGCCATCAATTTCCTTTAAAATGACTTCTGGTTTACTAACTTGAAGTTCGAATCCTTCACGACGCATATTTTCAATTAAAATAGATAAATGTAATTCGCCACGGCCAGATACAATCCAAGTTTCACTATTTGGAACACGACTAAATTTTAAAGAAACATCTCTTTGAATTTCACGGAATAATCTTTCTTCAATTTTACGAGCTGTTAATAATTTGCCATCTCGACCAGAGAAAGGAGAAGTATTAGTTCCAAAAGTCATTTGTAATGTTGGTTCATCAATTCTTAAAAGTGGTAAAGCATCTTTGCTTCCAACGGTAACAACGGTTTCTCCTACATTTAAATCAGGAAGTCCCGCGATAGCGCATATATCCCCAGCATGAGCTTCAGTTATTTCTAATCTTTTTAATCCTAAGAATCCATATAATTTTTGAATTCTAAAGTTTGTGGTTGTGCCATCTAATCTTAAACAACTGACCATATCGTTAACATGTACACTTCCACGCTTGATACAACCAATACCAATACGACCTACGAAATCGTTATAGTCAAGTAATGCTGGTTGAAATTGGAATGTACCATCTTCATCAACATTAGGTTCAGGTATTTCCTCAATAATAGTATCAAATATTGGATCCATACCAGGTTTTTGGTCGCTTGGTTCAGGATAATAAGAAGATGTACCTTTTAAAGCAGAAGCATAGACAACTTTGAAGTTTAATAAGTCTTCACTAGCACCTAATTCAATGAATAATTCTAATACTTCATCAACAACACGTTTTGGATCAGCATTTGGTCGATCAACTTTATTAACAACAACAACAGGTTTTACACCAGCTTCTAATGCTTTCTTTAAAACAAATCGAGTTTGAGGCATAGTTCCTTCAAAAGCATCGACTAATAATAAACAGCCATCGACCATGTGCATAATTCTTTCAACTTCACCGCCGAAGTCAGCGTGTCCCGGAGTATCAAGAATATTAATGCGATAGTCTTTATAATTAATTGCTGTGGTTTTAGCTAAAATTGTAATTCCACGTTCTCTTTCAATGTCATTACTATCCATTGCACGATCTGCAATATCCTCATTACTCCTAAATGTTCCAGAACAACGAAGCAATTGGTCCACTAATGTGGTTTTGCCATGGTCAACGTGGGCAATAATAGCAATATTTCTAATTTTCATATAGTTCACCTCTAGTAAATTTGTAAACAACGGCTATATTATAATAATATTTTAACCTTAGTACAAGAAAAAATTGCTATTTATAAATATTATATATAAAATATTTATAGTTGGTGATGCATTATGTTTAAGGCTGTAATATTTGATTTAGATGGTGTAATTTTAGATACAGAAAGATTAAATGTCCATTATAAGTTGAAACTTAGTAAAAAATTAGGATTTCATTTATCCAAAAAAGACATTACTGCTTCTTTAGGTTTAGGAAAAAAAGAAGCTATTAGTTATTTTTATAATTTAGTAGGTAATTATTCTTTATATGAGCAAATGTCTAATTATCGTAAAGTTCAAACTATTGAATATATAAAAAGACATAAATCGTTACCTTTAAAAAAATATGTTCTTGAAACTTTAAAGTATTTAAAAGAACATAACATTCCCGTCGCTTTAGCAACATCAACTTCTAAAAAACTACTAGATGAATACTTTGCTTATACCAATTTATATCCATATTTTGATGTTATTGTTACTAATGATATGGTCGAAAAAGGTAAGCCGAATCCAGATATATTTTTAAAAGCTCAAAGTTGTTTGAATATAGAATCAAAAGATATTGTGGTTGTGGAAGATTCGATTAATGGATTAAAAGCCGCTAAAAAAGTGAATTTAAAAACGATTTTTATTCAAGATCAATGGATTATGAATAAATATAACAAAATATATGCAGACTATGAATTAAAAAATATGAAAAATTTAAGCACTTTCTTTTAATTAAGAGAGTTGAAGTTAGAAATTATTTAGTATAAAATTAGTTGAAATTAGGTGATTTTATGATAAAAATAGGGATGGTATCTTTAGGATGTGCTAAAAACTTAGTAGATTCTGAGATGATTCTTGGTATGTTAAAAGAAGGTAATTATGAGATTGTTACTGATCCTTCTCAAGCTGATGGAATAATTGTTAATACTTGTGGCTTTATTGAAGACGCTAAGCAAGAAGCAATTAATACAATTTTAGAAATGGCTCAATACCATAAAAAATTGATTGTAGTGGGATGTTTAGTTCAAAGATATGAACAAGAATTAAAAGAACAAATCCCAGAAGTTGATTTATTTGTATCAATTAAAGACTATCCAACTATAAATGCTCGTATTAATGCTTTATTTAATGACGATTCTTTAAAAGAAGGATTATGTCCAATGCATCGAGTTATTTCTACACCAAGTTTTACAGCCTATTTAAAAATATCAGAAGGTTGTAATAATTGTTGTACTTATTGCGCTATTCCGCTTATTCGTGGAGGATTCCGTTCTTTCCCACTAAATGATTTAATTAGCGAAGCTAAAATGTTAGCTAAAAATGGTGCGAAAGAACTTGTTGTAATATCACAAGATACAACGAGATATGGTTCTGATTTTAAAGATGACACAACCATTGTTACTTTATTAAAAGAATTATTAAAGATTAAAGAACTAGAATATATTAGAATGCTTTATTTATATCCTAATGAAGTAAGCGATGAATTACTTCATTTAATGAATGATGAACCAAGATTAACTCCATATTTTGATTTGCCTATCCAACATGCTTCATCACGTATTTTAAAAGCGATGAATCGTCGTGGTGATAAAGAATTTTTATATGATTTATTTAAAAGAACACGTGAAATTATTCAAAATCCAACATTAAGAACAACTGTTATTGTTGGATTTCCAGGTGAAACAGAAGAAGATTTCCAAGAATTGTTATACTTTATTCAAGATGTTAAATTTGATCATCTTGGTGCTTTTACTTATTCAAGAGAAGAAAATACTGTCGCCGATACAATGGATAATCAAGTAGATGAAAAAGTAAAAAAATCTCGATTAAATCGTTTGATGCGAATTCAACAAAAAATTTCCTATGATTTAAATAAAAAAAGAATTGGCGAAATTATGGAAGGTTTAGTAGTAGCTAAGACTTTAAAAAATGGTGAATATGAGTTTAGATCAGGTTGGAATGCTCCAGATGATGTTGATGGTAAGATTATAATCACATCTGATGAGCCTTTAAAAATAGGGCAAAAAATAAAAGTTAAAATAACTAATGCCTTTAGTTATGATTTATATGGAATCAAACTAAATTAGAGAAGAAATTAAAATAACGCATATATTAATAGTGGTGATTAATAGTGCGTTTTTCTTTAGATAAATCTAAACAAAAAGATGCAAAAGCTGCATTTAACAATATATATAAAAAACTATCCTCAATTGATTCTGAAATAGCGGGAGAATTTATTGCTTGGCTTGATAAAAAAACAACTTATTTTAAAGATTCTATTAATAAAACTGGTTACAATACTCAACCAGATAATATTCAACGTGGCGATATTGTATGGGTGGAATTTGGAATTAATGTTGGTACAGAATTAAGTGATTTTAATACTAAAGGACATTATGCTTTAGTATGGGCCGTTGATTTAGGTAACATCGTCGTTATACCTTTATCAAGTCGTGATGCAATTGGGAGCAATCTAACTTTTGATATTGGCGTTATTCCAGAATTAAATGAAGATGATTCAGATACTCATTCATATTTAAAATTAGATGCAATTCGATCAATTTCTAAAAGACGTATTGCTCGAATGATTGGAAGAGAAAATGGTAAAATCACCTTATCAGAGGATAATATCAAATTAGTGGAACAAGCGATAAAAATTGCTTTTTTGAATGAAAATTATTAAATAAATTGCTAATTAATTTATGATAAATTATAATTTTTTTGGTGGTTAACATGAAAAAAGCAATATTCTTTGATTTAGATGGAACTTTGTGGGATGCTCTAAGTCAAATAACAACAAGTTGGAATTTAACAATGAAAAAATATCACTATCCATATCGATTTGATTTAGAAACAGTAAAATCAATTATGGGATTAACTCCAGAAGAAACTTGCCAATTATTATTTAAGGATAAGGATTTAAAAGAAGGACTAGACATTTTTCATTTGTTGGTAAAAGAAGAGATTAATTACTTATCAAAACACCCAGGCACGATTTATGAAAATGAAGACAAGGTTTTATCAGCTTTAAGCGCTAAATATGATTTATATGTTGTTTCTAATTCGGATAAAGGATACATTGAAAATTATCTTTCAACTTGTAATAAAGAAAAATATTTTAATGGCCATATTTGTGCAGGTGACTTAGGATTAGCTAAATGGCAAAATATTTTATATCTTAAAGAAAAAGAACAAATCGATGAAGTAATTTATGTGGGTGATACATTAAAAGATAAAATTGAATCAGAAAAGGCGGATGTTAAGTTTATTCATGCCGCTTATGGATTTGGTAAGATTAATAATGATACCATAAAAATTAATAATTTAACTGAATTAATTCTTAAAGTAGAAGAAGTTTTTGTTGAAAACGCCCAGAAAAAATAATTAAAGTGTTGACAAAAGCACACATTATAACTACACTTAATGAAGTAAAGCCTCCTTAGTTAAGTGGTATAACGGATCCATGGTAAGGATCTATTGCTAGTTCGATTCTGGCAGGAGGCACCATTCGAA
>CALBGF010000153.1 GCA_937893635.1 uncultured Mollicutes bacterium
AAAAATATCTCCTCACTATATATATAAAAAGACTTTTTTTATTTTTCGTCAAAAAATTGTAAATTTTTAAATATTATTTTTACTATCATTTAGCAATATGTTATTATTTTTTTGTAATAGTTGCTATGAGTTTTTCTGCTTATAGAAAAAATATGATAGCAATAATAGTTCATATTTTTAAACATAAGGAAAGGAAATTTAAAATTTATGAAAAAAATTAAAAAGATTTCGTTATTATTCGCTTCAGTAGCATTATTAGGCGTAACCTTGTTTAGCGGAAATAATGAAGCAAAAGTAAATGCTGAGGGTGAAACTGCTTATAAAGAACTAACATTCCCTGATGACAACAAAGACAATAATAAAGTAAATAGGTATAATAAAGTATGGGATGCAATTATAGGAGAAGATACATATAAAATTGCTAATGCAAGTAATAACAATTGGAATTGGACAAACATAAGATTTGGTACCTCTGGTGCTGATTCAGTTGGTACTATAATTAGCCCGGTTTTTGATAAAGCAATAAAAACAGTAGAATTAACAATTGATGCAATCACTGCTAGCAATGTAAATGCAATTACCATTCGTACTGCTGATAGCAATACCGCAACAGACTATGATTGGTCAAAGCCAATTGATTTTAAATTAGAAGCTGGCGCTCAATCTGTAACACTTCCATCTCCAGCCAAAATCAAATCATATAAAATCACTGTAGATTGTAAAAAAGGTAGTAATAATGGCTTTGTGCAAATATCAAAAGTTGCCTTCTTTGAGGATACAGAAATTGATTTAACTAATTATGAAAATATAACAAATCTTATTAAAGATATTGGCACAGTAGAATATAGTGAAGTATGTAAGGCAAAAATCAAAAAAGCTAGAGATGCTTATAATGCCGCAACGAGTGATGTTCAAAAACAAGTTGAAAACGCAGCAGAAAATAATCTTAATACTTTAATTGCAGCTGAGACTGAATTCTCAAGGTTAGAAACAATTGCAAAAGAAAAAGCAAATAATGTTTCTAATAGCATAAACAATATTTCACCAAATGCCGATAGTGAATCATTAAAACAAAATTATAAAGCAATATTAAATGCAAATAGATTATTTAATGATTTAACATATGATGAAAAATCATTAATAGATTCTTCATTAATTAATAAATTAGATAGTTTAACATCTGCTTTAAATAGTTATAGCACTTCCTTCACTGCTGTTGAAAATGGCAAACTACTTAATGAAGTTGCCACTAGTGATAAAACAAAAATCAAAGAAGGCGCTGACTACTATGGAGTTTATGGCGGTAATTCAGTTATCTTAAAAAGTATTTCTACATCAATTGATGAATTAGAAATAAATTATTCTATCACCGTTGCCAAATTAGGAAGATATAATTCAAGTAGACATTCATTAACTTTTGGTGCTTATAATGCAAAAAACGAATTAGTTTCTAATGAAGCTATTATGGACACTCCTGCCACAGATGATTATAAATTTGATGGAACTCTTATTTTAAATAAGGGTATAACTGATTTTACACTTAAATTAGTTTCCACAGAAGATTCAACAGCAAATCAATTAGTAAGTATTAAAGATGTTTCTTTCTCTTATGTATCGTTCGATACTGTCGCTAAATTCATTGAAGACTGGGCTAAATTAAGAGAAAAAGGCGGAGATGCTGGTATTTGTTATTATTTAACAA
>CALBGF010000154.1 GCA_937893635.1 uncultured Mollicutes bacterium
TTTCTAATGCTCAATATGTCACTCCTTTTACTTATGAAGAAATTCTAAAATATTATCCTGAAACTGATGAAATTGTTGAATTATCTTATGATTTACCAGATGATAAAAAGAAACCTAGAGAATAAAATAATTACTAATTTTAAGTATTTGAAAACCGCACATAATTGTGCGGCTTTCTTTTGGTTTTTTATTGGAAAGTCGAAACTTTATCCACGAGGTTACCAGTTATTGATAATATCTGTTAACTTATTATCAATATCTATACGAGTTTTCTTGCATTCTTTTTTAAACTTTTTACCAGCTTT
This sequence comes from uncultured Mollicutes bacterium, assembly GCA_937893635.1. Next base: position 306 of record CALBGF010000154.1, read on the forward strand.
AAATGCAATAGAAACTAATAAGGAACTTCCAATTGGAAGCATAAATTTCATTAGGCGTTCTGGAAAAGCAAAATGTGTTCCATGTTGATAAATATAACTATATAACTTAGAGTCATGATCTTTTGCTTTTAAACGCTCTTCCATTCTTCGAATATATTTAGTTGTGTCCCATAAGACATCATCACTTGCTCCTATTAGCACAATTGTGCCTTTAATATTTTCTACTTTAATAAGTTCTTCTTCTTTTAAAGGATGTAAACGTTCTGATTCATCAAATAATTTACGACTTGCAATCATGTCTTTACCTTCTTTAGATTCTTTTTCAATCATTTGCCAATAAGTTGGATGGCGATATGCGTAAGGTAAGTAAGGTAAAGGTTTAGCGTTAAGTGTTAAAGTTGATTCATTATTACCCGGTCTTTCTTTAGCGCCATCTAAACCATCTTGATAAAATCCTTCCATAATAAAGTCACATGGAGTAAAGGCAATTGTAAGAGTAATTTCGTGATATATAGAAGCAACAACTAAAGCAATCATCCCCGTTGTGGAGCCACCTGCAATAGCAAACTTAGTGCAGCCCTTTTGTTTAAGTACATCAAGAGCTTTACCAAATTTTTCTAATTCGTAATTATGATAACCATAATTCTTTTTCGCGGGAGATATAGTAATACAATTAAAATTGAATAATTGCATATATTTAACACCGGAAGTTGCTAAACGATCATCAATAGAATCTCCAAGCATTAAAATTATGCCTTTATTAGTTTTTGTTTTATTTGGAAAATATGCGCCATAGAATCCGTCTTTTTCAACACTAAAATATTCTTTTTTCATACTACTTTTCTTCTCCTTTAGCTTTAATGACAATTGTTTTTAATTCACTAACTACATCAACAAGATTATCAACATAATTATATTCATAATCCTTTTCACTAGTTTCAATAATTACTTTACCGATATTTGTAATAATACTTTTAGGAACATAAGTATCTTCATAATAAACGTAATTTATATCTTTAGGATTAAGAATGATATCTTTATACAAATGTAATTTTTTATCATTATCAATGCTTATACATACTTTTGGTGCTTTATTATACTTATATAATTGTACACTTTGAAGAACAATCATCCCTAACATAAATAAATCAAAGAATAAAAATAGCGAACTTAGCAAAGTGCCTAAAATTGATAAAACAAAGAAAAATATAAATAGACATAATAGAATAATATATCTTACGCCTAAAAGGGTATTTTTTTCTGCGATTACTTTCATAAACACACCTTAATTCTATTAGTTAGTTATAACTAACATAGTAATAATATATCTTTATTTTTTATTTGTAAATAAAAAAGATAAATAATTATAAATAATCAAGTTCTTCCATGTTTAAATATTTAAAAAGTTTAATAATGGCTTTAGTTTCATTCCTATCTAAAACGATTATTTGTTCTTCCCCATCCATGAACATGTATTTACCTTTTAAAGTTATTGTACAATCATCATTTAAAGAAGCTTCTACTTCTTGATTTTTAGAATTCATAATTTCAATATTATTTACTTTGGTCTTTTTTACAAAACTAATCATGTTATCATCACCTTTAATTTTATTGTAGTGTTACAACATAAAAGAGACTATCACAAAAGTTTTTAATAATATTATAATCGTATTATTTTGATATTTAAATTCTAAAAACAATTGCAAATATTGTCACAATCGTATTAAATAAGTATGGTGATGAAAATGAATGATAAAGAAAAAATGCTAAACGGCGAATTATATATAGCAAACACTAAGGAACTATATGAAGATTATTTAATGAATCGTGAATTTTTAGATCGTTTTAATAATACTTCTTATTTAGATTTCCCTATGCGTCGTAGGCTAGTTGAAAAACATTTTAAGCATGTTGGAAAAAATGTTTGTATTAATAAGCCTTTTCATTGTGACTATGGCTATAACATCTCAGTTGGCGATAATTTTTACGCTAATTACGACTGCATATTTTTAGATGTTTGTCCAATTACTATTGGTGATAATGTATTTATTGCTCCACGTGTTAATATTTTTACTGCCGCTCATCCAATTGATAAAGATGTTCGTAATGATGCTTTAGAATTTGGTCGTCCAGTAATTATCGGTAACGATGTTTGGATTTGTGGAGGAGCAACTATTAATCCTGGTGTTACGATTGGTGATAATGTCGTTATAGGTTCAGGATCAGTAGTAACTAAAGATGTTCCTTCTAATGTTATCGCGGCCGGTAATCCATGTAAAGTGATAAGAAATATTACTAGTGATGATAAAGTTTATTGGGAAAATGAAAAGAAAAAATATTATCAAGATTTAAATAAATAGGTATGTTTTATGCAAGTCAATATATTAAAAGATTTATCAGAAGTTGCTAATTATAATCTTGAAAATTTTCCTTTATATGCAAGAAAAGGACTTCTATCTTCTTATCCTAATTATAGTGCCTTATGCCATTGGCATCCCGATTTAGAATTTAATTATGTTATTAATGGAGAAATGGATTTTTATGTTGCAGGTAAAACTTTAACTATTCATGCGGGAGAATGTATTTTCGTTAATTCTAATCTCTTGCATTATGGTTATTCTTTAAAGAAAAAAGAATGTGAAATGATTTGTATTTTAATTTCACCCGCTTTATTTAATGTTTATTCTTATATTAATGATAAATATTTAGTTAATTTTGTTAATAACGATGCGATTGACACATTTATCATGTCAAAAAACATTCCTTATGAGGCTAGTGTTATTAATTCCATTATTAACATTTATGAATTATTAAATAACTATGCGGCAGGAAACGAAATAAAAGCAATTACTGAGATGTGGAATATTTTATATTTATTAAGTACAAATTTAAAAGTGGAGAATAATAAAGATAAAGTTATTAATTATGAGCGTGAATCATTAACCAAAATGATTGCTTACATTGAAAAAACTTATATGCATGAATGTAATATTAAAAATATTGCCACAATGGGACAAGTATGTCGCAATAAATGCTTTGAAATATTTAAAAAGCATTTCCATACGACTCCTTCTACTTTTGTTATGATGTATCGTTTAAAGAAAAGTATTGATTTATTTAATAGCAATATGTCATTAACAGAAATTGCTTATGCTTGCGGATTTTGTTCCGCGAGTCATTATGCTAAATGCTTTAAAGATTATTATAAAATTAGTCCCAAAGAATATCGAAATAAATTAAATAATTAACCTAAGGCAATATCTAATACCATCATAAGGGTAAAGCCAATTGCTACACCAATTGTGCCAATATTAGAATGGTCACCACTTTGTGTTTCTGGTATTAGTTCTTCCACTACTACATAAATCATTGCGCCTGCCGCAAAAGACAAAATATAAGGTAAAGCGGGAGTAATAAGTGAAGTTAAAAGTATTGTGATAATCGCACCAATAGGCTCAACAATTCCAGAAAGTGTTCCATAAAGGAACGCTTTTTTCTTTGTACATCCTGAACCTAATAATGGAGTAGATATAATTGCTCCTTCTGGCACGTTTTGTATAGCTATACCTATTGCTAAAGCAAATGCTCCCATCATAGTAATGTTGGTTGCGCCACTTAACATACCTGCTAAAACAACACCTACTGCCATACCTTCTGGAATATTATGAAGAGTAACAGCAAGAATAAGCATAAATGATTTATTTAAGTGGGATGGTTTTCCTTCTGGTTTATCATTATTAACATGTAAATGCGGAATAACACTATCAAGTATTAATAAAAATCCCATACCTAATAAAAATCCTACTGCAGCTGGTAACCACTGAATTTTTAAATTAGACGACATCTCAATTGCAGGTATTAAAAGCGACCAAACAGATGCCGCAATCATAACGCCAGATGCAAATCCTAATAAAGCTTTTTGCATTTTAGGATTCATATCTTTCTTTAAAAAGAAAACAAAAGCTGAACCTAATGTTGTTCCTATAAAAGGAATTAATATTCCTATTGTTGCTTTTAAGAAATCACTCATAATACCATCTCCAAAAATAGATTAGCACTTTGTTAAATTAGTTGCAACTAACGTGATATATTAATGTTTTTTTAAATATAAT
>CALBGF010000155.1 GCA_937893635.1 uncultured Mollicutes bacterium
TAAGTTAGTGGTGGACACGATAACACCATTAAAAGTTAGTGATAAATCTTGGAATATTTCTTATAAATTTAATGATATTACTTTAAATGGAAAAGTTGATATTTCAGTTTCTAAGGTTGGCGAATTTAGTAATGGAAAACTTATTGGTCTTTCTATTTTATCAGGTAAAGCAATAGCTTTTGCTGATGAACCAAGAAATAATAGTAATTTAGATGATTTAGTTGTTATGGGTGAATTTGATTCAGGCAACTATGTAAGAATAAATAGGGACCAATATGACATATTAGATAAAGAAACTATCGTAGAATTTGGCAAAAAAGTTAATCTTTCAATTTGTTCAAAAGATAGTAGAGATGTGTCTTGTGAAGTTGAAACAGAAATTGTTAAACATAATAAAGGCGAAAATGCTGTTATTAGTGGTGGTAATGTTTTATCCGCAACTACATATAATTTTGTTAATAATGAATATATTGCTGGCAATGTAATTAATTATGTCGGTAATTTAAGCGACGGCTCAAATTTAAAATTTAATTTTGAATCAAAAAGTAACGTTCGCGCTACACTTAAATTAAGAGTAGCTTCTAATTATTTATTACTTGATGGAAGTAATTATCATACGGAAGAATTACAACTTAATAAATTATTAAATATTAATGTTAATGGTTCGACAAAAATGATTTCTAAAGATGCACTTATTGAACGCATTGGTAATTCAAGTGATAAAACTAAAGTATCGCAAGTTTATTATGATGTAGTTCTTAATAATGTATTTATTAAAGGCGGAAATAACAATATTACATTAAGTATTAAAGATAGTGGACTCCGTAATTATGATGATTCTATGGCGTCTATTAATATTGATTACTTGGATGTAACAATGTTAGAAGATAAATCTATTAGTTTAGGTGAATATGATCAAGTTACTACCGCAAATAATCTAACCAAAGAAATAACCGCTAACAAAGTTTATGAAGCTGATCCGAATGAATTGACATTATCTAACAAAGATATACAAGGCGGATGTAGTGATGGAGAATATGGCTATTTCGCAGTTAGCAATTTTGGTGGTGCGAATACAGTAATTGTTAAATTTGACTTTAAAGAAAATACAATTGTTAAAGTTAGTGGTAATATAGAAAACAATTATGTAAGTGGTTCATGGAAAACAGATGGAAATGATTTTAATAAAGTATTCTATGAAAACGGAAAAATTGCAATATTTACCTTTGACAACAAAATTTCTTATTATGATTCTAATACTTTAGAATTGGTAGAAAAAGATGTTACAATTGGAACTAATAGTGTCGATGCAACTTATAATCAATTTATTGGCGAATATGTTGTTGTTGATAAGTGGCATAATGTAAGTTTCTATAAAGAAGATAGAAGCACTACTATTAATAAAGGTGTAACACTTAGATTTAATAAAGATGGCTATACATTTCGTAGTGTTACTAGTGATGAAGATTATATTTATGCTTTATATCGTGATAAAAGTGAATCAGTTACTACAGCATTAATTGAAATTTATGACTGGAATGGAAAAAAAGTTAATGATGAATTAATTATTGATTGTTCCACTGGTTTATCAAAGTCTGATAATCGAACAGTACAAAATATGGTATTTATTAATGGAAATACTTATTTAGTTGGACGTGCCTATAGTGGAAGTAATACGGGAATGTTTGCTTCTAAATTAACAATGACTTTGAATGAATCCTCAACATTTGACACCAGTTTATTAGGTGGATATGTCCAAAATGCTATAAAAGAAGGAAAAGATCCAATATTCACTAATCAAATACTTACCTCATCAATTGCTCTTAGTAAAGAGTATAATGGCATTAATGTAAGTTTATATTCTGTTGAAGGCGGATGCACTGATGGAACATATTTGTATTATGCTTTAACTAGTAATGGAAGACAATATGTCACAATTGCAAAATACGATTTAAATAAAAAAGAAGTCGTTGATTCTTCAGATGTTATCAAAATATTTGATGAGAAAAAATGGAATGAAGATTGTAATCTGTTCTATCAAGGTGGGCTAATTTATTTAATCAATAACGGCAATAATACAATGAAAGTATTTGATTCTAATACATTAGATGTCAAAGAAAATGCAAGTCCTATTACATTCAGTGATGGTACTTCAAATAAGTCTAATGTGTCATCGGTAGGTTACAATGCCTATACCAAACAATATGTATTTACTACTGGTCTTGGCAGAGAAATGTATATAACTGATAATAGTAAAAATATTACAACTACTATAGCATTAAAAGCAGAACATACAAGCGATTTCTTTAAAGATTTTGCTTTGGCTTCAAATAGTGGTGCATCTTTCCAAACTTTATATGCAGATAATGAATATATCTATGCATTATTCAACCATAATGCTTGGCTAGCTAGTGAAATTCAAATATTTGACTGGTCAGGTAATAAAATCAAAACAGTTACTATAGATGTTGCCACTAATGATGATTTAAACAAAGCTAAAGGACAATAT
>CALBGF010000156.1 GCA_937893635.1 uncultured Mollicutes bacterium
AGTAGAATCTAAAATTAGGCTATACATTTAGTTAATCTCCTCAAATAATTTATCATAATTAGAATTACCACTTTTAAAAACAAATTTTCTTAAATCGTTTTCAATAGTTATTGAAATATTTAGTGCTCTTTTTTCATCAACCATGTCTTTAATGAAATTTGGCCATTCAACAAGGCAAACGCCATCACCATCAATTAACTCATCTAAACCAATTTCTTTATTTTCACTTGGAACATCCTCAAGTCGATAAGCATCAATATGATAAAGATTCAAATTTTTATCATTAAAATAACATTTAGCAATATTAAATGTTGGAGAATTTATATCATCTTTAATTCCTAATCCCAAACCAACACCTTTTGTAAATGTAGTTTTTCCAGCACCTAAATCTCCACTTAACAAAATAACGCTTCCTTTAAATAAATAATGAGATACTTTTTCACCTAAAGAAATAGTCTCACTTTCATTTTTTGTATAAACTATCTTATCCATTTAAATTACCTTTGCCATTTCTATTTAAAAATAATTCATAATATTTCTTAATTGTATCACTATTAAAAGGATAATCCTTTGCTTTCATTTTTTTTCGAATATCTTTTAAATTAAATCTTAAAATTTTATCAATTTCATCGCTATAGCCATATTTTCTACGATGATAACCATATTCTTGCACATCAATAACTTTAATTTCCTTATTAGGATAAAGTTTAATATCTAAGTCATAATCAATATATTTCACTTTATCTTTATCAATAACATATGGGGAAGCTAAATTAACATAATACGTAATTCCAATTTTTTTAAGCATTGCAATTACATTCCACCAATTAGATTTAAAAAAAATCATAACAGCCGGCTCTTTCGTGTACCAAATGCGAAAATCATGTTCAATTACCTTTGTTTTTGTTGATGCTACTACAATATATTCATCAGTTTCATCGACAACGAAGACACTATCCCAAATGCGATGCATTCTTCCATCATGCTTATATCCTTGAACTTCTATCCATTTACCCTTAAGGCTCATACCAATTACTCCTTAAGACAATCTTATTTATCTAATAAATCAAAAATTTTTAAAACTCTATCTAAATCCAATTTTGCTCTTCTAACATAATCAATTTTAAAATTTGATTCAACTGGAATATTGATAAAATCGTCACTATAATCAATTCCTAAATCTACTTTCCCATTATGTATAGAGAAAATAACATCTATTAAAACATTATCAATTTTAAATTTAAGAAGTTCTGTGAGGACTTTATTAGTTAAATATTTACGGTACTCATCATCATTAGAATAAATGACAAATCTTTTGTTGTTTTCCATAACTTTTAAGTCATCAATATCATCTAAAGGTTTCGATAATTCTTTACCCTTTAGTTGAAAAATAATGAATTTATCTTTATTATAATCGCATTCGTAGTCATAGTATTTTCCTAAAAACATTGGAGCAGTTCTATTTTTTATTAAAATATTTGCTGCTAGATCGGCACTAGTTAAAACTTTATTCTTATATGTTAAAGTAACATGATTTCTACTTCTAGTGTTTCTAATATTTTTATAAAAATGAGCATCAACAAATAAATGTGAATCCATTTGCTTATTAGCTTCGATATTTACATCATTAAATTCGCTATTAGAAAATAAATACCTATTAGTTGCATTACAATATTCTTTCATATAGTCTCTAGCTCTAGTCTCAAGTTTCTTCTTAAAAACAGTAGATAAAATAAAACTTGCAATTAAAGCAACTAAAACAATCCCAATTCCAATATAGGTTGCATAGTCACCAATTTGCTTATTTAAAAAGAATACAACAAGACCTGCAGTAAGAAAAACTAAAGTTCCAACAGTTATAAATGTTCTATTTAATTTTTGCTTTTTATAAAATTTTTTATAGTCTTCACGATATGTATTAATTTCATTAATTAATGCATCTTCATCACTAGTAATGTTAGATTCATTCACTTCAGGAATATCATCTGGAACGATAATTTCATCATCAATTTTAACATCCTCTTCAAGTTCTTCTTTTTCTTCTTTAGCTTTAAGTTCTTCATCTTTCAATTCTTCTTGAGCCTTTATAGCCTCCGCATCATATTTCTTTAAACCCATAATAAAATTACTCCTTTATAATTAGTTATAT
>CALBGF010000157.1 GCA_937893635.1 uncultured Mollicutes bacterium
AAGTCAATAATACCTTGCACATTATTTACTTCATCAAAGAATGGATATTCTTTTAAAATTGTCGCATTATTTAAATCATCAAAAACTGATAATTGAAGTACTTTATCAATTAAATGTTTTTGATATTTATCTTCAATAAAACTTGTGTCTTTACTAATAAAATCAGTTAATTCTAACAAGAAGTGCAATTGATTACCAAAATTAAGTAATTCTTCATTGATACTTTCATCCATTACTTTTGAAGCTTTAGAGTGTGCTGGTTGTTCTTTAATAGCAATATTAGGATTATGTAATTCTAATAAATTATCTAAATATACTTCACTTGGTTTTTCTTTTAAACGTACTTCTTCAATTTCTTTTGGTACTCGTTTAATAACATTTGATCCATCTTCAAAATAAGAAACAAAATCTAAAAAGTTTTTAGCGGAACTTAATAATTTAACGTTCTTTTCATTTTCTTCGTTAACAAGCAAAATTGATTTTTCTTTTGTACGAGTTAAGGCCACATAAAATAAGCGCATTCTTTCAGATATATTTGTGCATTCTTCCATATAATTATGTACAAAACTAATAATACTTGTTCTATCAGTGGTTACTAACGGCAAAACAATACCATAGTTTTTAGAAATATTAAAACGGCCATATTCATTTTGTTTCTTTTTAAATTCATTTTCTAATTCTGGAAAATAAATGATTCCAAATTCTAGTCCTTTTGAGGTATGAATAGACATAATTTTTATAACATTTGTTGTATCATCATTTGTCGCAGCGTCAATGTCTTTTTCTTTTTTGGTATCATTAATATATTCTAAGAAATCATCAAAGGAATAATCCAACGCTTCCATACTTTTAGAAGCATCAATTAATTTATTAATAAGATCTTCATTTGTTGCTACATTACCAATTAAAATACATTTATTCAAAACATCTAAGGTAGTAAATAATTTAACAATTAATTCAGAAAGTGGTAATGAATCTACTAAATCACTGATACTTTTCATATCTAAATATGCTTTAGTTTCAAATAAATGATTATGGATCACACTATCGTATATTTCTTCATCGGTATTGTTATAAACAAACGAACGCATTAAACCCACTAAAGCTACTTTAAAATTAACATCATAATTTTCTTTTTTGATAGAAGAAACAACAGTTAATGCATCACTAAAAACCATTCCAACTTTTGAGGAAAGTAATTTTTCTGGCGAATAAAGGCGTAATGGTAATTGATATTTATCAAATACTTTTTTATAAATATCAAATGATTTCTTTTTATCAATAAGAATAGCAAAGTCTTTAAATTCAACATTACGAAGTTCTTTTTTATTCTTATCATAAACTTTATAATTATTATTTATTTTGTTTACGATATCTTCCGCAATTAAAGTGGCTTCTACTTCCGCGGCTTTTTGTTTACCTTTTTCTAAAGTATAAACAATTTTTTCAATGTTATTATATTGATTACAATTACCAAATTTATCATAATCTTTATTTCCTGAAGTCGTAATATGATCAATTTTATAGTCAACGGCTCCAATTTTTTTAGACATTAATTTTGAAAATATCATGTTTAAATCATCAATTACTTCATGTCTACTTCTGAAATTAAAACTTAAATCAATTTTTTCTCCACCAATACCATTTTTATAATTTTCATATTTACTTTGGAAAATATCACAATTAGCGTTTCTAAAAGCATAAATTGATTGTTTTGTATCACCAACCATAAAGATGTTATTGTCACCTAATGCTTGTACTAAATCTTCTTGAATATCCGAGGTATCTTGATATTCATCAACCATGATAAATTTAATATTTTCTTTTAACTCTTTATTAATTATTGGATCATGTACTAATTTAAGTGCCATTTTTGCAATATCTGTAAAAGAAAAAGCATGCTTCTTAAACTTAAAATCAGTTAATTTTTGATCTACTTCTAAGGCAATATCAAATAAGACTTGATAAGCATTTTTGTATACTTCATCTTTAACAATATCTTTAATTTCTTCACTTGTACCAAGATTAAGCTTTTGAAGCATTTTCATAATATCTTTTATAGTATTTCGTAATGCAGCATCTTCTTCACTTAGTCCTCTAGCAGTTTTAAATTTCACTTCTGATATTTTATTAATAAGTTCATCATAATCTTTAATACTTAATAAAGGTGTAACAATATCATAAATTTCATCTGTATAATCACTATTCTCTAAATCATTAGATAAAATAAGCATTTCATTAAGTTGTTCTAGACAAAATTGACATACCACATTGATTAAATTATCAATGTAAGCATCGCTAAACACTTCTTGGCATTTATTTTTTAAATAACCAATTTTATCAACTTTATAATCCGCTTGCTTTAAAATGCCTGGAATAAAATGCTTAATATCCGCATCATTTTTATCAATAAAATCATTTATAAACTTTAAAAAATTTGGATCTTTTTCTTCATATTTTCGATTAAAAATATCATCAATATAATGATGCATTTTAATATCCAAAATACCTTGCTCAATGATAGAAATATCTTTAGGTAAAGAAAAATAATAGCTATATTTTTTTACTAAAGATAAAGAAAAAGCATCAAATGTTGTAACATTACTTCCTTCAATTTGATCCGCTAAATCAAATAAGCCATCATTTCTTAAAGCCGCAATAATACGATCTTTCATTTCATGCGCCGCAGGATTTGAGAAAGTTAAAACTAATAATTCATCAACACGAGCTTCTTTATTTTTAATAATACGAAACATACGTTCAGTTAAAACTGCTGTTTTTCCTGATCCTGCTCCAGCAGAAACAATGGTATTTTTTCCACGCGTTGTAATTGCGTATTCTTGATCACTAGTCCAAGCCATTATTTTTTATCTCCTTTTGGTGGTAATTTAATTGAAATGACATCATCATCTTCTACTGAACATATATTCTTAAAATTACAATATTGGCATGCTTTATTGCCACTACCAATCATTTTAGGATTAATTTCAAATTCACCTTTTTTAATCAATTCATCTGCTTTTAAGAAATTATTTTTCGTTAATTCGATAATCGCAGCAAATTCGTCTTTACTAAATACTTTCGCATTCTTAGCCAATTGTCCAGTGGCTGTTAATTTAAGTGATTTAATATAACTAGAATTAGCGTATGTTTTATCAAAAGTAGATAATTTACTTAAATCATTTAATGATTCTCCCACTAATTCAAAAGTGTCTTGGTAAAATGATTTTGTATCTTCCATAGGCACATTTTGATCACTTACACCAAGCGGCTGTAAATAAAAACCAATTAATTCTTTATTGTTAAATTTATTATTTCCTTTAAGTAATAACGCATAAGTTGGTAGTTGCATAGAATAACCATATTCTACTTGACGCTCATCAAAAACTTCGCTACCAGTCTTATAATCAATAATAGAATAATAATCATTAATACCATCTGTGGTAATCATAATCTTATCAATTTTACCATTAATTGATACTTCATCATTAAGATCATAATAAAAGGAATTTTCAAGCAAAATGTCTTTAACATTCATAAACTTTAATTGTTCAATTAATAAATCACAAAGTGCTTTTAAATGTACTTTCTTTTTTTCTAGTATAATAGCCTCACTATTGATGAACTTATATTCACTATGTTCTAAGACATCATTAAAGACCGTTTCAAAATCAAAATCACTTTCATAAACTCTTGCCAAAACATTATGGCATAATGTACCAAAAGCTTGCGAAAATGTTGTTTCAAATTCATTTAATTTTAAAACATTAGATAAATAATATTGGAATTGGCATTGAAAAAATGATTTGATTTTTGAATATGAATAATATCTTTTATCTTGATAAGTATAGGAAGATAAATTTGTAAATGAATTACTATATTTTAAATAATCAATATCCACTAAGGCCATATAAGAATGGCGAAGAGAAGAATCTAGACTATATTTACGATAATTATCATTAAGTTTAGCAAGATTTCTTTTTGCTTCTTTAAGAGAATATATTTTTGATTCCATAGGATTAACAGTTTTTAAATTTAATTCTTTAATTAAACTAGAAGGATATTGTTGACCATTACTATCAACTAAATGATAAGTAATAATAATGTTCTTAGCATTAGTTATAAAATCAATAACTTTATTTTTACTTACCATATTTAAGTCATTCGTGGTACATAAATTTAATTTAGTTTTAGTTAAATTAGGTAAATAATCTTCGTCTTTTTTAATAGTTGGATAAGCGCCTTGATTAAAGCCGATAAGGAAATAATACTTATTATTATTTAAAACAGGGAAATCTTTATTTACTTTAATAAATTGTGCCACATTATCGCTAACAGTAATATTTTTTAGAGTCTGTTTTAAAAACTCTATTTGATTGTTTTTATTATTAATTGTTTGAATTTGATAATCATTAATAATTTGTAATACTTTTTTTACATATTCATCTTCATCAAATTCATGATTAATTTGATATTCTTCTATTCCTACTAAATCTAATTCTTGCAATATTTTATTTACTGATGGCAAATAAATTAATGGTGTTACTACTGGTAATAAATGCGGCAAATCAAATTGCTCACACATATAATTTAATTGTGTTCCATACTTATTTGCATCAATAATAAATTCAATATTTTCTTGTTTTACTCCTGAATCTATTAATTTAGAAACATAATTAAGAACAAAAAACAATTCTTCGCTAACGCTAGAGAATTCATTAACATTGGGACGATTGTCACCTTTTAGATAATCAATATAAAATAATGGCTTTTTAAATATCTTATTTAATTCAATATCATTTTTACCATATCCTATCACATAAATATCTTTATTTTTAAAAAAGTAATCAGAATATAATGTATAGTTAATACATTTCTTTTCTATTAAATGATTTTTTAATTCAAGTAATCGCTGTGTCTTTTCATCACATTCTTGATCAAGTAATTTTAATGAATCAACGAATATTTTGGCACTATTAAAGTCAACATTTAAATAATTCATTGTTTCAATAATAGCTTTGTAACTATATTCACCATCAAATTGTTTAATGACTTCTTCTTTGGTAAATAACTTTACATTAGATAACTTATCATTGCGTAAAATTTTTAATAAATCTAAATGATATTGTCTTGGTGCAATTATCACATAATTTTTGCTATTAATATTTATCTCCATCTTTGTATAACCTCAATAAAATTATACTTTTTTAACGAATGAAAAACAATAAAGACAAATCTATTTTTAAGCATTTAAAAAGTGAGTCCACCCTATTTAGTAAACTCACCTAGTTTTGCTATGAAAGTAATTTGCTATTTAAAATCTATAATTATACCTATTAATTTATCGTCTTGGAAAGATGCATACTGACCTTTTCCAAACATAATAACTTCGTTGCTATTAATATCACCTATGCAAATTCGTGATTTATTTATATCATACTTAATCTTACTATCCAATAAGTACTCACACATAGGCACTTCTTTTTCAAAATCTTCTAGTTCAATCATTAATTCGCCATTACTGAATTTTTCAATAACTATATTTTCATTTTTAACTTTCTTATCTATTAATACATAGCCTTCACATGATACACATTTCTTTGAGTAAATATCAAAATTCAAGATAAATGAACGATTAGATGTTAACGAAACTTGAAAATCAAAATACACTCCATTAGATCCAAAAGAGTTATCAATATGTTTTACTATATAATTCGGATTATACTTATCACTTAATTTATAAAACAGTTTCATACTTACCTCCTATTATTAACTTTTTAGCATATTTAATAATATTTCTTTTAGTACTAAAGTTTTTAAGCAACATACAATTCTATTTATTTTTCAGCTTTTGTGGCTTAATAAACCTATCAACTAAATTAGCGGTTTCTTCAATTAAATTTAAATTATTGATTTTTATCATTTCTTGTTTTATGCAATCAATCATTTTTGAAATTGTTTTTTTATTCATATACAAAATAAGCATATTTACTATTTCTCCATTATTCTTTTCGAAAGAAATATACGCTTTAGGCATTGAACTACTAAATGCTCTACCATTAATATTTTTTTGCTTAGAATTTTTACTTGTCCAAATTATATCAATGCGATAAATATCGGAAATATGCACTTCTGAATAAAATTGTATTTTTTCTTTTTGTCTCAACCAATCATCATTCATATATATTTTTCCATTATTAATATGAATGTTATTATGTTCAAATCTAAAAAAGATAATAAGTAAAAGACAAGCCATTAGCTCAAAGAGAAGAAAAATAACTATTCTATCAATTAAATAATTTGTACTACCACTAATAGCGGATGAAATAATTAAATATCCAATTTTAAAAGCTAATATTTGAAATACAACAAATCCAACCAAAAAAATAGATACAAAAACTTGAAACAATAAATTAGTTTGAAAAAAAGTTTTCTTCACTTTACAATCTTATCCCTTTCATTAAACCATTTTTCTTTTATCAATAACACTAATTAAAAATCAATTAATAGTTATTTGTTAACGGAAAACTCTTGTTGCTTCAACAGCAATTTTCCATTTTTTATAACGTTCTTCTACTTCTTTATGACTCATCGAAGGTTTAAATTCACGTTCAATATTACGGGATTTTTTAATTTCTTCTTGTGATTTATAAAATCCTGTATATAAACCAGCAAAGA
>CALBGF010000158.1 GCA_937893635.1 uncultured Mollicutes bacterium
GTTTCATTATTTAATAATTTTATGTATAATAATTATTAGTTTCTTTGTGGAGGTGGATGAGAATGCCAAAATGTCGTATTTGTGACGCTAAAGTAGATGCAAAAGCTAGCGTTTGTCCTGTATGCGGATGTCCAAATCCTTGCGATGGCAAATCAAGAACATCTGACTTAACAATGAATATATCCGATATGTTAGATACAGTTGATTTTCACTATAAAAGTAAGAAAAAAGCTGCATTATTTACAATGTTTTTAGATATAGTTGGTGTCGGTCGTCGTTATTTAGGTTATAACACAAGTTCTTGGATTCTAACTGCAGTCAATGTCATTATTTTAATCGCTACATATTTTGTTGCTAATGCTATTCACTTAGATGTCTTATTAGCGTATGTAGGAATAATTGCTTTAATGTTTGCTATTAATATAATTCGTGGATTAGTAATTTTATTAACTAATTCTACGGACGCTAACGGAGATGAATTAGAATAGTGCAACGCTATTTTGTTACTGGTAATATTGAAAACATCACTTTTTATGAAAGTGATATTTTTCATATTGAACGTGTAATGCGTTTTCGTGAAGGTGACGAAATAGAAATTGTTTTAAATGGACATATCTACTTAGCTAAATTAATTAGTTTTAAACCAATTAAAGTTAGTATTATAAGTGAAATATTTGAAAATCGTGAATTAAGTGCCCATATTACTTTGTTATATTGTTTACCTAAAGGCGATAAGTTAGATTTAGTTATTCAAAAAGCCACAGAAATTGGTGTTAGTAAAATTATCGGAGTAATATCAAAACGAGTTGTGGTACGTATTGATCAAAAAGATAAAGAAAAGAAGTTAATACGTTATAATAAAATCATTAAAGAAGCTAGTGAGCAATCAAAACGTAATGTAATGCCTATTTTTGAAGATATTATTGATTATAAAGATATTAAAAAATATTTAGGCAAACATAATTATATTGCTTATGAGAAAGAATCATTAAATAATAACAGCTTAATTGAAAAATTAAGTGAAATTAAAGACGATGAAGATATTACTATTTTAGTTGGCGCAGAAGGCGGATTTGAAGAAAGCGAAGTTAATTACGCTAACGAAGTTGGATTTAAAAATGTTTCATTAGGAAAACTAATTTTACGTAGTGAAACTGCAGCGATATATTTCTTAAGTGTTTTATCTTTTATGCTTAATAGGTGAACTTTATGAGAATATTAGAAGATTTAGAAAAAATTAATAAACCTAGAAAAAAATCGCGTAGCTTAGAATATATATTTTTTAAAGAAAACGAATATATTTTAAATAAATATCCATTTATCGAAAAAATAATTACTAAAGATAAAAAGTTTTATAAAACACAAGCTAATATTATTATTCGCGGATTACTTAACAAAGAAATTATCGATAAAGAAATTATTAATTATAAAAACAAATGCATAG
>CALBGF010000159.1 GCA_937893635.1 uncultured Mollicutes bacterium
CAAATAAAAGAAAAAATGTATAGCGAATTTATTCCTTTAAAATTCGAAAAATTATGTAAAGAATTCTTAATTAGAAAAAATAAAAATGATGAATTTAATCCTCCGCTTTTATTAATCGGATCTTATACATATAATAATCCAAAATCACATAAAAACGGGCAATTTGATATAGTTACATATGATGAACTAGGATATACATTTTATGAATGCAAATACACTAATTCCCTAGTAGATAAATCTATTTATTTAGAAGAAATCAATCAACTAAATGATGCTAGAATTACTAATTTTCGCTTAGGTTTCTTTTCTAAGTCTGGATTTAGTAATGATAATGAATTTAAAAATTGTAATTTATTTACTTTAGAAGATTTATACAAATAGTATCTAAGACAAAAAGCGTCAACAAGTTAATATTATAAATTTGGTAACAAAACATACTGCAACTATTTTAAATAATTTATAATTTATCAATCATTTATGATATTATTTATCTAGGAGCAAAAATCATGGACAATATTTATATATTTTTATATCATAGCGATTACATAAAACATGATATTAATTTACCAATAAATATAATAAATCACTCTAAAAAATATAGTGATTTAGATTTTCATATAAGCATAAGTAACTATTATTATTTAAACTCAAAACTTGAAAAATTATTTAATTCATCTTTAAAAGAATTATATTTTGATGAATTTGATAAACCTCATATTCCTAACATATACATTTCTTTAGCGCATACTCATAATTTATTTGGTTTTGTAATATGTTCTTCACAAGATATCGCTATTGATATTGAATCAATTAATCGTTTTACTGATTTTAAACATATCAATACAATTTTAAATAATATTGAGTATCAAGAATATGTAAATTCTAATGCAAAAAACGAATATTTAGCTAATAAGTGGACAACTATTGAAGCTTTAAGCAAATTAGAGGGAACAGGATTAAATAAAGATGCATTAAAAAAACGCCCGTCCTTTTACAAATCTTTTATATTTGATAATTCGAGCGTTTCTATTGTTTCTAATAAGCTAATCAAAAATAATATTAAGTTATTTATTGATGAGAAAGAAATTAGTTAACTTTCTCATCTTTTTCTTTTGTAGAAATTTTTCTTCTACGTTCAATCCAATAATTAACACCAATACTTATTCCTAACAAAGCAAAGCCGCTTAATGAGACTAATAAACCTTGTTTTAATTTTGGTGTAAAGTAACTTAGATAATAAGATTGTTCGCCTGGATCTGCTACAAAAGCCATAAATCCGCCTTGAGCTTTAAATAAATCTTTTTGAACTTTATTTCCATTAACATCAGTCACTTCTAAACTCCAACCAGCATCATAAGGGATGGTAGTAACCACTATTTTACTACTTGTGTAATTAGTGGTAAATCTGGCCGTATTGGTAGTCACTTTTACATTTTCAAGCGGATTTTGTTTAATTTTATTAATTGAATTCATGAAAGTATCATAATATTCTTGATAAACCGCAAAGCCATTCATAACTGTTTTATCATCTTCATCTATCATTGGTTTAACTACAATTGTTTTAACTGGTTTAGAAGAATAAAATCCTCTTAAATTCTTATAGTCTTGTCCAATATATTGATGATAATCAAATGTAATTAAGTTATCATCTTCATCATACAAATGAACATAAGCATAACGGTTTAATTGCATTTTTAATCCAATATAACAGCTACCGCGTGTATTAGTAGAACTACAGAAATTATTACCGTTCTTTAATGTAATAATATATTTATCTTGATTATATTTATATGGAGTTGAATTATTTGTACTTAATAATGTGTCTTTGCTTGTATCTAGCAATTCTTTAACATTATTGCCTACACCATTTGGACAATTATATCTTCTTACATTTAAGTCAGAGCCCGCGAATAATTCTCCAGCATTTGTAGAGTAATTATTAATTGGGAATTGCTTTAAAGCACTGAGCGTTTCTTCGGTATAATCATTTTCTTCAAAAAATCCATTTTCATCAACATCATATAAAATGGCACCAGATAACAAAGCTTCTTCATTTCTAATTCCTTGCATAAAATCTTTGACCGCTGCGGAACTATATGGAGCGGCACCATTATTACGCGTATGTTCCGCACTATAAACTGGCCAATAATTATTATCTAAGTACATATAATTCTCAACTGAATCTTTGTTAACTGGAATAATATTATCAAAAGCATATCCTAATTGAATATAATTTTCGTTTTCAAATACACTATGGGTACTTGATGATAAGTCTTCACGATACTTATATCCAAAAGGAACATTATACATATTAATATCATTAACGATTTCATCACTATCAATATTAGTGTTATAATCCGAATTTTTAAGAATATAATATTTAACACTTAAAAATTGATCCAAATTAACTTTCTTTTCATGCGCTCCCATTGTCCAAGTATCACGCCAATAAAGCATTCTTGTCCAGTTAAGAAAGTCTTTAATATTAGTATTGTATAATGAGTGGAAGCCACCTACGCCATTATATCCTTCACGCATTCCTAAGTTATTTGTAGAATCATTTGCAGTAGTATTAAATATTCTAAAGTAGTCTTGGTCGGATTTATTGATATTACTTACAACCTTAACTTCATCTTTAAAGTTGCTAGGTCCTCCTGCTAAAGAATTATACGTGGTTTTTTGTCCAAATAGTGTCATATTACCCACAACAATAACTTCAATACAAAGCATGATTGGTAATATCTTTTCAAACTTAG
>CALBGF010000160.1 GCA_937893635.1 uncultured Mollicutes bacterium
AATTCGCATTACGTCCTTTGACAATAATACTGGTTTTTTTTGAATAAACACTAAATGTTATATTAACACCACCATCAATACTGATAGAAGAACTACCAAAAGCTGTTACAGTAGTTTCAGTCTGAAAAACTTCAGACGTTTGAGAAGAATTTCAGTTATCAGGTACCCTTCAAACAAATACGCTTTTATTAACCATATAATTTGCTAAATCAGTATAAGGGCCAGAAGATATTTGTATAACTAGCTTTGCGCCTTCAGATAAAGTTGTATTATTTTTAACTGTTCAATTAGTTGAATAAGAGGTTGAAGTCATGTTTGTACGTGTGTAGACTTCATAACTTCCTTTAACATCCTGAGTGGTAGCAAGAATTAAAGGATCATCACCACTAGGGTCAGGATTGCCTGATTGTGGAAGTTTAAAATAATCTCCATAATTACCATCTCCATAAAAGAAACCAATTATTCCATCAGGATGAAATTCTAGTGAAGATGCATCTTGCCCCGCAGAGGAGTTTAATTGGATATAAGCAGAATCACCTTGACCTTTTAGACTATTATTAAATACAACGTTTTCACTAAATGTTTTAGTACCATTGATTGTTTGAGTACCTGTTGTTTTAACAAAACCATTTGTATTAGGAAGTTCAGTAGTATAAGCAAAATAATTATTTGCTAAGTTAGGTGTTGTTGAGGGATTAACTGTCAATATCATCTCTACTAATCCACGATTCCTGTTACCATAACCCCCACCAACTAAAATGAATTCACTATACGTATCATCACCTGTTTGACTATAAGATCCAACAAAAAATGAACCTACGCGTTGTTGATAAGTTAAATTGAAATTAGCAAAAGTTTTATGAAGATTGTTAGTTTGAACCCAATTAAATAACTTAATTCCATTATCTGCACTAGGAATTCCGCCATTAAAGATATCAGCATCAACTTCAAAACTTAGAACTGTTTCACTACTTGAACCATTATCTGCTTTAGTTAACATAGCAGTATTATCTTCCCAAATAGTGAGATTATAGGTTATTGGAGTGCCATTTTCATATCTAGTTGTATGGAATAAATAAGCGAATCCCCCTTTGTCAGTAGTTTCATTGGCACCATCAAAAATATAGATATTAGCCCTTGTATCAAATAAATAACTTTGTGAGGGAATACCACTTGTTAATTTAGAATGATGTATAGTATGGGCATATATTAAAGTATTGCCTGATAATTCACATTCAGTATTTAAGCTTCATAATTTATCTAAATCACATGTTAATTGAACACCTGCAAAATTATTATATACTAAATTATTTGAAATAGGATTACTTGAGCTAGCATCTCATACACTATCTACTGTAGTTTTATTCGCACCATTTTCAACATTTAATGCAGTACGTAAATCTGCCGCGGAAATATTACTTGATAAAGCTTTTCCCGCAATAGTAGTTGAAGTATTAACTTTTTTTGCTAAATCACTATAAATTGTTTTACCTGACACTGGAGCTGTTGTATTAGCATCATAAGAGTCAACAGCTGGATGTATATATACAAAAGAAATACTATTCCCACTTGAACCATTATTAACTGTAAAGTTATATTGACGGATATGTGCTGCATCTGTTAAAAGTGCTCTAAATGTACAAGAAGTACTACTTAAACTATAAATAGTAGCAGTAGCTCAATTACTTGTACCATCATTAAGCATAAAATGGCTACCAACTTTTAAGCCTAATTTAGTAATTGCGGTAAAAATTTCATTGCCTGTTGCTTGGGTAAAAGCCATTGAACTAGCAAACATACCTGTATTAGTTGTTAACACGATATTTGGTAAGATGTTACCTAGATCTGCTGTACCATTTGTAGGTGATTTTTCTTCACCATTAATTTTTACTTTTGTGACAGTACCAACTTTATCAAGACCTGGCTTAGCTTCAAGAGTAGTTAAACGACTATTATGATTATTAGCAGCACTTCCTAATGTATTTAATGTGCTATCATATCCATCATATACTTTAACCTTATCACTTGTAATACCTGAATTAGTTGCATTTAATTGTGCAGTAGAAAGTTTATCTTGTTTACCGCTAATATCTTGATGCGCGGTAATTACTGTACCAAGGTCAATAACGCCTGAAGTACCTTTTGAAACGCCATTCATTTTAATGCCGGTAATTGTACCAGTATTAGAAGTAAAATTTTTATCATTGGTAAGTTGACTTACTTTGGTTGGAATTGAGTCGAATTTATCCTTAAGATAGCTATAGTTCATAGTTTCATCACCTTGCGGATTAACAATTTGATTAGCATTATCTGCTTTGACCGCATGTGGAACATTACTAATTTCAATTTCACTAATAACTGTATTATTTTTATATAATTGAACTATATAGTCATCATTTTGTAAAGTATAAGTGCTTTCACCATCAACAGGTAAATAAACAGCACCATTTTCATATGTATATTGCACGCCATTAACTGAAATTATTTCTCCTGCTTCGAGTTTTTTTAGTTGATCGCGAGTTAATTTATATATTTTCATTTGTTTACCTCATATATATTAAACAAAGTTTATAGTAAGTAATTATACATTAAATTCCGGATCGCAATCTCAGAATCACTAGTGTACTAGACACCGCACAAGTACGTATCGGACCTACGCTGCCAACGTGTAATTACAAATACTATAAACTTGTTATTATAATTCATTTCTTTTTATAGTGTTTTTTTCATGGAAGTAACGACCCATATAACAATTGCTTGTTAGTCATTGTTGATTCATAAATAACCAACAACCAACTAAACCTTTTCTTCGCATTAGTTTAGGACCATCAGCTTCAATTTTTATTAAATGTTGTAAATAATTTTGGGGGAAAACTTCATAACCTCTGGCGGCTTCGCGATAAGTTAATGGAGTAAAATATTTATAATAATTAAAGCTTGTTCTTGGATTACCATAACGGTGTTCTGAATAGAATTTACAACAAGGAGAACGTTGATAATAACCTTCTACTTGATAATCTGCTGCATTATTTCCCATAAAAGTTCATTTACGCTTTTTATCATGATAATGATTTAAAATTTTCTCTCTTTGATAACCATCTGTCAATCAATTATGTAATTTCATGCCCGCATAATTTGCTCTATTTTCACCAATTCCAAAATTAGTATTATTCATAAATTTTAAACCCATATAAATTCCACGTCCATATGGTCCTTTTCTACGAGCAAATTTCCATTTCTCCGTCCAATCACTTGAATGATCATTATCTGAACTATGTTCAACAGTTTTTCAAACATAGGATTTTTTTGCTTCTCAACGAAGCATATAATTAAGATATTTTTGAGGAAAAGGATCAAAGTAAAGAACAAGATTATATTGACTTTCTTTAGGACCTTGATGATGCTCTATTTTAACTGTAAAATTCATTGAATGAAGATAATCATGCATTTCATCATCAGTACACATTCCTCGATTTTCGTTATCAGGAGTTCATTCTTCTATATAACCCATTATGCAGCTCCTGTAAGGTCGATAACTTCGACCGTATCAAAAAATGGCAAGTCATTTACTTTCGCGGTGCCATCACCGATTTTAATCTTACCTAAATCATCATAAATTATTATCTCGCCCTTTAGCGGCACGAATGCAGTAGCTTTTGCCCAATTCGCAGAACTATCGTGTTTTTGGATAATTCTTGTTTTTACATTTGCCATATTACTTCACCTCTCGAATTTATCAATTTCAAAACCTAAAGCGATTTAATGGTAATCATTTTTCAACCATTAAAAAAGGATATACTTTATATCTATTTAAAGTATACCCTAATTTTTTTATAAAATCAAATTTAGATTACGTCAATAGAAGTACCACAATCAATAACTAAGATTTGTACATCTGTGCTTTGGTTTGCTGTGAAAATTGTTGCACCTGAAGCATCTTTTAATGCGGCATTAGCTGGTTTAGTATCAGTAGCATTAATTTGAATTTTACCTGCGGTAGTTGAAACAGTAGTGTTTGTACCATTAATGATATTTAATGGATTTGGTGAATCCGCAGTAGTATCCATAACTTGAGTACCGTTTACTTCAACTGGTCTCCAAGTGTTTTTATTAGCATCATCTCTCCAAGCAGGATTGCCATTTGCGTCAGTTTTCCAAATTTTATTAGCGTGTCCACTACCTTTTGCAACATAACCATCTGCAGTAGATGAGTTTGCAGTTCAAGTATTTTTATCAATTTCACCGTGAACTACATCCCAAGTTGCAGCAGTATCTCCGCTTTTTAAAGTTTTACAAAGTAGTAAATCCCCAACGTGATAACTACCAAAGGCAGTTGAAACACGACAGAAATCGCCAACTGAATTAGGGTTTAAAGCTGCCAATTCAGTTGCACTTGCTACTGTTCCTAAATATTGAACTGCACCAACAACCTTAGCGTCTACTTCTTCTTTTGTATAAACAGGAAGTGTAATTGTACCTGCTGTGCTTTGGTTGGCAGTAAATGAACCAGTGCCACTTGTAGTGCCGCTAGCACCAACTTTAATTGTTAATGCACCATTACCAACAGAAGGAATTGAAGGTTTATCACTTAACTCATTGTAAGAAATTTGTTTGCGAGAAACTGTGATTTTACCATTTGTTTCTGAAACTGCTGTGACATATTTATTTGTTTCCGCGGCATCATTTACATCTAAAGTGTTAATTTTTGTATCAATTAATGAATTGATATCTGCGTCTGATTTTCCATTAATAGTAATAGTTGCCTTGTCTTTATCTGCAGCGACAGAAACATTTGTGCCACCTTTAATTTCAACTATTGCATTATCAGCAAAGGTATTTGTTCCAACCTTAACTTTTTGGTTAGTATCATTATCAGTTAATTTGATAGTTGCATCGCCACTTTGATTTAAAGTGAAAGAACCTTTATTAACTCCGCCTTGACTAAAAGTAATAGTAGCATTACTAACAGTAGGAATAGAAGGAGCATTTTTAATTTCACTATAATCATAACTAGGTTTAGTGGCAGCTTTTGCCCAAGGATAGACATCTGCCGCGGCGCCACTTACCCAAGGAAGGTCTTTAAAGGCAGTTGAACCATCACCAACTTTCATTAACACTGCTGGAGGTGTAGTTTGTTCTGCGGTTGCGCCTGTAGGAACTTGGACAATACCAACTTCACCTGCTTTAAGGACTAAATTACCACCTTTACCTGCAACATCAGTTTTACTCCAATTAGCTAACGTATCATATTTTAATTGTATTCTAGTTTTTAATGTTGCCATTTATAAAATCCTCTATAAAAGTGGACTGCAGCCTAAGCTGCAGCTGTACCACCATTTAAAATTAATTCTTGAGTACCTTGAACAAGTTTGTCAGTAGATAATGCCTTTGCGGATAATTTTCCACCTTCAACTGTAAATTCTGCGGCTTCAACAGAACTAATATAGTTTGTAATCTTTCCTAATAATGTTGAATCAACATCTGCTTCAACGATTTTGTCTTTTGAAGCAAGAGCGCCTAATTCAATATTAACTGTTCCTTCATTTGGTTCAATTTTTGTGCCGTTTAATTGAACTTCTTTAATTGCTGAACCTTCAAGTCCTGCAATTTGATTAGATAAACTTGTAATTGATGCTTGGTTAGCTTCAATTAATTTTTTATCTGCGGTAATTGCAGTTGTATTAGCATCAATTAATTTTTTATTTTGAGCAATACGAGCAAATAATGAGCCATCTGCAGCAGCGATGTCAGTTGAAGCACCAACAGCAGTTTGTAAGTTAGTAATATTTTCACGGTCATCGGCAAGAACAGAATCATCAAATGCGATTGTGTATGAAGCTTTAGAACCTGATACTGCGATACCTGTTCCTGCTTTTACATCTTCAACAACACTGATTGAAGCCATTTTACCGCTGTCACCTACTACATCAGTTTTACCATTAATGCGGATTGTTTCAATTTTATTAACTTGAGCATTTTCATCAACACCGTTTAATTTAACTTTGTCTTCTGCGCTCATTAAGCCTGCAGCAGTAGTAGAAGCATTAGCATAAGAACCTTTAATTGAAATTTTCTTACTTGTTGCATCTGCACTTACAGCTATGCCATTAGAACCTTCAAAAATAACTGCGTCATCTGCACCGAATTCGACTGTACCTACTTTAACAGTTTGGTTGTGTCCTTCAGGTAAGTTAGCAATTAAACTTGCATCTAATTTATTTGTAGATGTAATTTTATCTTGTTTGCCATCTAAAGCAGTAGATAAACCTGAAACTGCAGATTGTTCAATAGCAATAGTTTGTTTT
>CALBGF010000161.1 GCA_937893635.1 uncultured Mollicutes bacterium
GGTCTTCACCAGCACGACGAGAAATTACATAAACAGCAGTATCATAAGTTGTGATGGTTTCATTAACAACATTTTCGACTTCTTTCCAAGGAACTTCATTTACACAATAGACTGGTTTATAGTTACTATTTGGCCATCTACCAGCATGTAAGCCATAAGCAAAGTTACCTTTCTTAATTGATTCATCAGTAAAATATTCATATTTTTGATCTAATTTATCATTAACATCAAATCCGCGAGTTTTTAAAGCATTAGATAATTTTCCTTCAGTTGGATCGGCTTTGACTTCACCAGAGCCATAACCACTAACGGCGTATTTTCCTTTAGCACTAGCGATACCAAATAAAGAAACTTTTTCACTTGTTTGAAGTGGTAATGCTTCATTATTGTTCCATAATAAGACTGTACCTTCTACAGCAACTTGCTCAGAAACTTTCTTGGAGTTTTCTCGCATAGTTTTATTATTTTTAATTGTGGACTTATTACCACTAGAATCAGTTTGATAAATTGGTGTGCCATCAGCATTTCTTTCAATGAACTCCGAAGAGAATCTTTCGGCTTTTTCTCCCGCACCTTCTCCAGTTTGCACTTTTACATAAGGATCAACACCAAGTGTTTTGTTAATTGGTGCTTCGTTATCTTTAGCAATACTTGATCCTACTCCTAAAAATGTTGAAAGTAATGAGAAAAATATGGTAAGCATAACCCAAACTGAACAAGAATAGATTGTTTTTGTTGTTTTTTTGCTATCTTCTTTTTTACTTTCTATACTACCTTTTAGACAATACAAAACTAATGCTGCTATAGCAATTACTACTGATATTAAGGCAATTACAAATAATAATGTTTGCCACCATGTTTCAAAAATAGTGACAGTATTGTTTGTCTGCGCAGCAATACCACTAGAAATAACATAAGCAACAATAATTCCGATTATGCTAAAAAATGCGACAATTCCACTTGCTCCACTAATGATGCCAAGAGGCAACTTGGTCACTTTGTTAAACAATTGGTTTTTGTTGCTAGTCTTCATACATTTTTCCTCCTTTAAAGTGGGGTGTGTTAATAATGAAACCCCTATCAAGAAGTTATATTATTAATATAAAATTAGCAACTCAATTACTTATTCCGTAGAGCCAATTACTTATTCTACACATCATTTCGTAAAAATAAGATGTTCAAATTAAAAATGTTATCTTCAACGGCAATAGATAAATTTCCAGCATATTTATCAACAATATAAGCGATACTTTTCATACCAAATCCATGATAATTTTTATCGGGATTATTAGTAATTGGTAAGCCATCTTTTCCGAATATAATTTCTCCTTTATAAGAATTTTTAATATTGATAGAAACAAAACCATTGGCTTTATGTACTTTTAAATTAATTAAGCGTTCTTCAGGATCTTTGACTTTTAAAGTCGCATAAATTGCATTATCCATAATGTTTCCAAATAGTGAATAAATATCGGATTCACTTAAAAAAGATAAAGAAGAGCCATCGACGACACAAGTAAATTTAATGCCTTTACCATTACATCTAAATCCTTTTTCTGTAAGTATTACATCGAGTGCTTCATTTCCAGTTTTAACAGAGCTATCATAAATAGCAATTGATTGCTCAATTTCTGATATTTCTTCGTTTGTTAAATTCTTTCCATCCGTAATAGCGCGAATTTTATGACGCATGTCATGACATTTGATGTTAATTAAATCCATATTTTCTTGCAAAACTTGATATTGTTCTTTTTCTTGATGCCATAATTTTTGTAAGATATCTAATTCACGTTTTGCTTCTTTGGTTGATAATTGTCCAAATTGTGAAGCAAGTAATAATATTCCACATAATGTATTTGTGGCATAGTTAATTGCGGATCCTAAAGAATCTTCTTGAAGATAATAAGTAATAACCGAACTAATAACAATATTTATTAAAACTCCTGCACCAATTAAGGCAAATAATGTTTTACTTTTAATCCTTAAATCAGTGCCAGTTTTTATTTGTTTAGCAAAGACAACATAAATTATCCAATAAACAATAAAATAACAAATTAAATATAATGTAGCGGCAAATAAAGTTGTTTTATCAAAACTAGAAAAATCTATAATTGCGTTACTATACATTCCTAAAAGAGGGCTAACGCCTTGTTCAACAATTGAAAAAGTTAAATTAGTAAATTCATACGCTAAATGTTGAGTCGTATAAGACGCTAGTGCGCAAAATAAAACGCTTATAAATGGTTCATCATAGATAAACCATAGAGATAACAAAGAAATGCTAAAAATAATAAAGAAATTAAGACAACTAAAATAAAATGTATTATTTGGAAATGGAATTGCTGCAACTAAAAATAAAACTAGTAATGATGCTATAAATCTTAAAATATACATTTTTCGTTTTTTTAATCGAAAACTATATAAAAATTCAGCAATAACTAATTCAATAACAAATAAAAATTTATAAAAAACAATGTAAGTCATTTATTCACCAGTCCCATACATGGCAATATAGTCATTTAAATCTTTAATGAAACTTTTCTTTTTAGCACGCGATACTTGTAAAGAAATATTATTTAGTATGGCAATGTTTCCTTTTACAGCAGTTACATAAGCTAAATTTACGAAATAACAACGATTACACATAGAAAATGGTTCATCTTTTAATAAATCTTGTAAAGATACCAGTGTTCCAGTATTACGATATTCATTTCCATCTTCCATATGAAAGATTAAAATGTGTTGCATTATTTCAATATATTTGATTTTAGAAGTATTAATGCGAGTTTTTCCATCTTTATTATTAATCCATATTTCTTTTCCTTGCTTTTTGGTAACGGTTTTTAAAATATTGGCAAAGCGAATTGCAAAATTTTTATAACTAACTGGTTTAATAATAAAATCAAAAGCACGCACAGAATAACCATTAATTGCCATTTGTAACATATTGGTAACAAAAACAATGGTAACATCATTATCTTTTTCACGGAGTATTTTTGCTGCGGTCATTCCATCAATTCCTGGCATAGCAATATCTAAAAATACGATATCTGCGCCATTATAGGCCTCAATAAAAGATTGGACATTAGAATAACGTGTAACTGAAAACTCTTCTTCTTTTTCCTCTCCGTATTTATTTATACAAGATATCAAATTATTGGCATCAAGATTATCGTCTTCCACAATAATAATGTTTCTCATAGGCTATCTCCTTATATTAATTAAGCATCAAAAACAACCTATTTGTCAACAATTAGACTGAAAATGTTATAATTTTCTAGCATTTTCAATGTATTTATTATGCAATTACTTGATATTTATAATTTAAAACATAAAAAAAGATATTACGCAAATTCATTTGCGTAATATCAAACTAAGTAGAAATTCATTAATTTTACTAAAAATTATAAAAATCTTTTAAAACGAAACAATTATATTTAGATAAATCCAAATTAGTATCAAATCCGTTTTTAGAAATAAAACCAAGTTTATAAAATTTAATATTTAATTGCTGTACTTGTGTTTCTTCTTCTCTTATTTCTTTAATGCCCACTAGCGCATTTGTATATTTACATTCATATTGAATATAACCGGATTTATCTAGTGTTACAACATCAAATTGTCTATTGATTTTATTTTTCGAATCATTAAAAGTATATGTGCCAAGTTCATAAATGATTGGTGAGATTTTTCCCATAAGATTCATTCTTAATAAAAATTCTAATGCAATGTTTTCAAATTTTTTAGGAATATATTGAGTCTCTAAATCTTCTTTTATAAAATTGTCAAAAAAGAACTTTGGGTTAGCTCTATTAAGAGAAAAAGGACTATTAAAAACATACTTATAATAAAAATGCATAAGATTATCTTCAAATGTATAAAAAACTTTTTTGTTATTATGTTTTTCGTTAATTGGAACCACTTTTTTTATTATATTCATTTCAATTAATTTATTTAGTAAATAGTCAGGTCTTGCATCTTTGTATTGATTTAATTTGGCTACAATATCGCTATATTTACTTGTTCCACGGCCTAAAATTGCAATCAAATCATTTAAATAACTTATTTTTTGTGTTTCAGATAAAATCATTTCGTTTAATTCATGTTCAATTATTGAATCTTTTTTAATTATAAGGTTTATGATATTTTCATTTGCAGATATAGAAGAATTAATTAAAGAATTAAAATAAGGTAATCCACCAAAAATAGAATACATTTTTATTTTGTCTTCTGGAGAATAATTCTCGTAAAATAATGAAGATGTGTAGTAATCAAAAGGGCAAATTAGCATTATGTGATTAAATCTGCCATAGGAATGGGAACCATATTCAATCATCTTTTTCATAATAGTCACATAGCTTCCTGAAATTATAAGTTTTAATTTTGATTTGTTTTTATATTTATCAATAGCAACTGCTAAAGAAGATTCAATGGAAAAATCATCATCTAATAGAAAAGAAAACTCATCAATAACAAGAACATATTCTTTATCAATTGATAGCTTAAAAGCATAATCAAAGAAATCATCAAAACTATTAAATTTAAGATTGCCAATATTTAAAGTATGGCAAAAGGATTCTCCAAGATATTCTAAATTTAAAAGAGAAGATGTCCTTTTGCACTCATAATGTATAACTGCACCATTATAGTCTTTAATTGCTTCATTTATAATTTCAGTTTTGCCAACTCTTCTTCTACCATAAATCATAATACTTTCAAATTTTGTGGATTTAAGACTATCACGTATTTCTTTTAATTCTTCTTCTCTACCAATAAACATATTATTCACCTCAATAATAGTATATACCTAATCTTATTTTTATGCAAATCCATTTGCGTCAAATCTATTTGCGTAAAAACGAAATATACAATTGTATTGCAATTGTAAATACAAATGCGTATAATGAATATAGATAAATTATTTTAAATTTATGTAAAAACCAATTAGGATGGAAAGGAGATTAGATTATATATGGCAACAAAATCATCAAATTTATATGCTAGAATTGAGCCAGAAGTCAAAGAAAAAGCTGAAAGTATTTTAGCAACACTCGGCATTTCTGTTTCAGGTGCAATTAATATGTTTTATAAACAAATTATTTTACAAAAAGGAATTCCATTTGATGTAAAAATTCCTTCTACTACACTTGTAGATATCACTAAATTATCTGATTCCGATCTTGATGAAGAGCTTGATAAAGGATATCAAGATATGAAATGTGGTCGAACAACAAAAGCAAAGGAAGTATTCGCTAATATTAATAAGGATTATCAATTATGATATATGAAATAGAAATGACTGAAGCGGCAAAAAAAGATTTACAATCTATTTTTGAATATATTGCTTTTATATTACAAGAACCAGAAAATGCAA
>CALBGF010000162.1 GCA_937893635.1 uncultured Mollicutes bacterium
TAAATCTTTATATGTATTGTAATAATAATCCTATTATGTATGTTGATCCGAGTGGGCATGCTTGGTGGCATTGGATACTTGGTGGACTAATAGTTGTTGCGTTAGGTATTGCATTAGTTGCGAGTGCTGGTAGTGTGCTTGCTGCTGGTGTTGCTATATATTCAGCACTAAGCGGAATAGCATTTGCTGGTGCAACGACTACTGTTTTAAGCTTTGCGTTTGTAGGTGCTGCAACGGTATATGTAGGTTCATTACTATATAATGCTGCAAATATTGCAACATCAGAATTAAGAGGTTCTACCTATTCCTATTCAATAAATAGAATGGAAGAAATGGGCGGTTATGTACTTGGAACAACAGTAATGATGGGAGCATCATTTGGATATGCTGGCTATATTGCATACTTAGACCAATTATGGATGCCAGATATGGAGTATGATTCTTATAGAAAAAAGAAATGGAAAGAATTAGCAAATGTTAAAGACGGACCCTTTCATAATAACGAAAGAATTTTAAAAGGTTTAACCCCTAAAGGATATGTTATGCATCATCCTTATGGCAGATTTGGGTCTGATTTGTATCGAATTGAACCAATAAAAATAACAGAACATACAGCAATACATCATGTGCTTGGTTATGGAAGAGGCCAAGGAGGATTTAGCCAACCTAGAGAGATAATAGATGTATTAGGGTGGCTAATGAAATTGTTCTTCTTTAAATAATCAAATCAATTAGGCAAATAATTTATATTTGCCTAATTTCTTGATACATTTAAAAAAATTGTTGCCAATATAATTATTGAATATAAGAACATCATGAGGGAATATAAATGAAATTATTTGAAAAATTAATTAATAAGATTAAAGAAAAAAAAGTAAAAAAAGCAGAAATAAAAAGAGCAAATGAAATATTGCTTTCGTTTGCGATTGGAAATATAAATACACTTGATTTTTATAAAATGTATCAAGAAGATATGGCTTTGCAAGATGTTTTAGAAAATAGTAAAATTATGACTAAATATTATAAAAATGTCGATAAATGGGGATATGATAATATCTCAGCAAAAGTAAGATGGCATGATAAATTACATAACGCTAATCTTAATTGCTTGGATGATCGCTTAGAAGTATTTAGAATTGTCACAATATATTTTGATATCAAATATGGCAAAAAAAGAAAACTTGTTTATAAAAATGAAGATGTAGATTTATTTGGATTTTTAGTAGATGTTTTTCCAAGATATGCTATTTCATTTGATTTAAATTATGATTTTATTGATTACTTTTTAAATTTCATACCTAAAGGTCTTAGTAAAACTAAGACTAAAAAGATAGCTAAAGAAAAAGCAAAAGAATTATTTAAATATGAAAAATATCCTCCAAGATGGATGCAAGGATGCGAATGGCCAATAATTGGTAAAACACCTTTAACTTTTTTATATCAAGATGGCTACCCGTTAAAAGATGTAATACATTATTTTTTTAGAAATGAAAGTACAAAAGAAATAATAGTTATTGAGCAACTTGATTAAATACTTTTTGAGAAAGATGAAGTTGGAAATGGAGATAAAGGAGTTTTGTATAATATATTACTGGTGATTCTTTACATCCGTATTTGAATCACCCGGCTCTATATTTTAGATCTTTGTTTTATATCTAATTGTGTAACCTTTTTCATAAATTTTTCATTCCTATATTACTTTGTTTGCCTGAAGAAGTACACTTACACTATAAATTAGTGATTACAAAATTAAAAGCAACAATAAGACGATTTTTTTGCCTTTGGTTTGTTGCATTTCGTTCTTTAATTAACATAATAAATTAAGTTCAACTTCAACAATTGATTAATTGTTATCGTTTTTGTATAATTTTGTAGGAGATGAAAATATGCAAATTACTATTATTGGTGCAGGCGCAAGTGGACTTGCTTTAGCTATAAAATTAAAACTTAATAATCCTAATCTACATGTTTTAATATTAGATAAAAATAGCAAAGTTGGTCGTAAATTACTAGCTACTGGTAATGGCAAATGTAATATTGGAAATAATCATATTGAAGAATGGACTTATTATGATAATAACTTAACCAATTTAGTATTTGAAAAATATAATTTTAATTATCAAAATTCATTTTGGAATAATTTAGGAATAAAAACTAAGGTGATTGGTAACTTATGCTATCCTTATAGCGAATCATCAAAAGCCTTTGTTGATTTTTTGTTTGAAAAATGTAACGAATTAGGTGTAAGTTTTGCTTTTGAAGAAAATATTATAGACTATAAAGTAGAAGGTAATAAAATTAGAATTATTACTAATAAACAAACTTTTACAAGTGATAAATTAGTATTTGCAACAGGTGGAAAAAGTTATCAAAAATTAGGATCTAATGGAAGTGTTTTTGATATTTTAAAAAAACATAATTATGATATAAGTGACTTAAAGCCAGGCTTATGTCCGATTATTTGTAAAGAAAAAACAAAAGATGTTTCTGGTCAACGCATAAAATCAATAGTAACTTTAAAAAGTAATAATGATACAATACATAAAGAGCAAGGTGAAGTATTATTTAAGGATAATGGTTTATCAGGTATTGTAATATTTAACATTAGTTCTTTGATTGCTAGAAAAAACTTGCAAAATGTCACTGTTTCTTTAGACTTATTACCGGAATATTCGACTAAAACTTTATTTAATGAATTTAAAGAAAAGAAAGTAGATACATTCTTAAAAGCTTTTTTTGCATTGCCTTTAGTTAATTATATTAATAATCGACTAGGAAATAATAAAAGCTTAGAAAATGCAATTTATTTATGTAAAAATCTAGTTTTCACTTATAAAGCAAATTATGATTTTGATAATGCGCAAATTACTATTGGTGGTATTAACTCTAATAATTTTATGGATAACCTTGAATCTAAAATAGAACAAAATATCTATTTTGTAGGGGAAATTATTAATAATGATGGACTATGCGGAGGATTTAATTTAATGTGGGCTTTTGGTAGTGCGTTTTATTTAGGAGATTTATTATGCAAGTAATTGTTAATAATGTGTTTTTATCACTTAAAGATGAAGAAGATAAGTTAGAATATAAACTTGCTAAAATACTTCATATACAAAAAGAAGAAATTGAAAGTTATAAAATTATAAAAAAAGCCGTAGATGCTAGAAAAAAACAAAATATTATTTTTGTATATTCATTACTTGTAACACTTAAACATAATATCGATATTGCTTCTTATAAAGATGTAACTGTTCCTCATTTTATTGAAGAATTAGATATACCAGTTATTAAAATGAATAATCGACCAGTAGTGGTTGGATTTGGCCCAGCTGGAATGTTTTTGGCTTTATATTTAGCTAGAGCAAAAACTAATCCAATTGTTATTGAACGCGGTAAATCAGTAGAAGAAAGAGATAAAGATATATTGAATTTTAAAACAAAAGGTGAATTTTTGTGTGAGTCAAACACTTGTTTTGGTGAAGGTGGAGCCGGAACTTATAGTGATGGTAAACTTACAACGGGCATAAAAGATCCGCGAATTAGATTTTGTTTAAATGAATTTATTAAACATGGCGCACCTAAAAACATTTATTATGAGGCACATCCACATATTGGTAGTGATTATTTAAAGAGCGTTGTGAAAAACATTCGACAAGAAATTATGTCTTTAGGTGGAGAAGTCTTATTTGAACATAAATTAGTGGATTTAGATATAAAAAATAATAAAATATCATCAGTAATTGTAGAACATAATAATAAAAAAATTGAAATTAAGACTGATGATGTTATATTAGCGATTGGCCATAGTGCTCGTGACACATTTAAAATGCTATTTGAAAGAAACATATTTATGCAACCAAAACCATTTTCAATGGGAGTACGTATTGAACATTTACAAAG
>CALBGF010000163.1 GCA_937893635.1 uncultured Mollicutes bacterium
CGCCAAATTACCGAAAAAGTTTACGCAAGGCTTGCTGATGAATTACTAAAATTAAAATTGGAATCAAAAGGTGTCGTTGTTATTGAAGGACCTAAATGGTGTGGTAAAACTACAACCGCAACTCAATTTGCAAGAAGTATTTTAAGAGTAGATGATCCAGCAAAAATAAACCAAAATAAGCAAATGGCGGATATTAATCCATCAATTTTATTAAAAGGAGAAACGCCCTTATTGGTAGATGAATGGCAAATAATCCCAAAAATATGGGATGCAGCAAGATATGAAATTGATAGTAGAGGATTGGAAGGACAGTTTATTTTTACCGGATCGGCTGTTCCAATTGATTCTAGTGAAATAACACATTCTGGTACAGGAAGATTCACTTGGTTAACAATGCGTACTATGAGCCTATATGAATCTTTAGAATCAACAGGAGAAGTTAGCTTGCAAAATTTATTTTCTAATCCTATTCAAATATCTGGAACAAACAAAATAACTTTTGACAAATTAGCTTATATAGTTTGTCGTGGTGGTTGGCCTCACGCCATTGATATGAAAGAAAGCATTGCTCTAGAACAAGCATATGACTATTATGATGCAACTGTTAAATCAGATATTAATCGCGCTGATGAAGTAAATAAAAATCCAGAGCGAGTAAAACGTTTGATGAAATCTTATGCTCGAAATCAAGGAACACAAATTTCAAATGCAATGCTTAGAGAAGATATCATCTCTAATGATGTTAATTCATTAGATGAAGATACAATAGTTTTATATATTAATGCATTAAAAAAGATTTATGTTATAGAAGATATGCCAGCATGGATTCCTAATTTAAGATCTAAAACTGCAATAAGAACATCTGACACAAGATATTTTGCTGATCCATCTATTGCCGTTGCGGCTTTAGGATTAGGACCAGATGATTTAAAAAATGATTTAAAAACTTTTGGCTTGCTATTCGAAACAATGTGTATTAGAGATTTAAGAATTTATGCTAGCTCAATAAATGGTGAAGTATATCATTATAGGGATAAATCAAATTTGGAATGTGATGCTGTAATTCATTTGCGTAATGGCCGCTATGGATTAGTGGAAATTAAACTTGGCGGAGATAAATTGATCAATGAAGCTATAAAAAATTTAAAAACACTTGCAGATAAAATTGATGATAAAAAAATGAATAAGCCAGAGTTTTTGATGGTTTTGATAGGTGTTGGAGATTATGCATATAGAAGAGAAGATGGCATATATATATCGTTCCTATTGGATGTTTAAAAAATTAGTTTTTTTTATTATTATAAATCTTATCTTTTGAAGAATGAATAATATGATAAAAATCAGAAATGTAATATTTGTTTAAATGAATAGATTTTTCTAAAAGCATTTGAACTAATTAAGCACTATTGGCTTAAAGGTTTCCATAAACCGCTTTAATAAAAAAGCACAAAAATAAGGAAATGTGTATACGCTATTACTATAGCCAATATTACTCATAGAAAACTTAAATCCATAAGATATATCAGGATATTTACTAGAATAAATTAATGTAAGTAAAGATTTTGATTTTCCATTTTTTGCTTTAACTTCGATAGGAATAAGGTTTGTAGTGGATCTTATAAAGAAATCTTCTTCTAAAGTCGAATCTTCACATTTATAGTAATATAAATTATATCCAGCTTTTACAAGCGCTTCAGCAATAATATTTTCATATAATGCTCCTTTATAGACACCGATGTTTTTGTTAGTTCTTAAATCATCTTGTGATTCATCATCTAAAAGTGAAATAAGTAAGTAAGCCTGTGTCGGCAAAGTATAGTTTAAACTTGCCCATATTGCAATTGCCAGATAATGGTAAATCTACTGATTCTAAACAATAACAAGCATTTACAATACCGGAATCAATCAACCATTCTGTACATCCGCGATAATCTTTAAAACGTGCGTGTTTTTCAATTTTAGATAATTGGAATTTTTTATTTTCTTTAGCAAGTTGAAAGGGAATGCTATTAAAAACATTTAGAATTCTTGCTTTGTCAAGTCCTTCAGCGTACTTGCGAATATCTTCTTTATAGTCAGCAATGAGTTGACGTTGTGTATAAAGAGATCCTTCAAAAGTTCCCTTTTCAATATAATCTTTTACAACTTCAGACATTCCGCCTAAAATAATATAGTCAAAAAATATTTTATGAAATAATGATAGTTGTAATTCGCTAAAAGGAGTAAATGTTTTCATATGTGAAAGCATATCTTCAACAATATCATCACCATATCCTTTTGCCCATAAGAATTCTTCAAAATCCATAGAACGCATTTCATAATCAATTTTATTGCCAACGCTATTACTTTCAATTCTTTTATAATTAATGCCAAGCATAGAGCCACTGCAAATGACATCAAATCTTCCATCTTCGTTAAAAAACTTGAGGGATGTTGCTATTTCTGGAAAGTCAGTTATTTCATCAAAAAATATAAGTGTTTTTCCTGGTATAAATTTTTTCGATGGATCTAACAAAGAAATATTTTTAATGATGGACAAAACATCATATCCATCATTAGTTATTTGCTTGTATTTTTCTTCTTTCACAAAATTAATTTCAATAAAACTTTCATAATTTGTTTCTTTGGCAAAATGACGGATAGACTCTGTTTTGCCTATTTGACGGCATCCTTTAATAATAAGCGGCTTTTTATTTAAACTATTTTTCCAATTTAGCAAGAATTCATCAATTTTTCTTTTTAAATATATTGTATCCATATAATTAGCTTTCTTAATATTCTACAAATGGAAAAGTGATAAATCAAGCATATAGCATTTTTTTTAGCGAAAATCAGCAATGCTCATACACTTTTACTAGCGAATAATCAATATACCATTACACTTTTTTATAATTGCTGCTAATATTTTTTTGATTGTGTGCGATAGGAACTAATCTATATGCTTTGATAAAATTATTAAAACAAAAATAGCTATAGTTATTAATTAACAAGTTGCTATTTCTAGTATTTAAATTATAATTATTAGACAAATTTGTTTTTCTATTATTATAAATCTTATCTTTGGAAGAATAATTAAAACACAAAATATGATAAAAGTATAAAAAAGCGCTTGGAATGGCGCTTTTTTAAATAGCGGGCAAAATAAAGAAAATCCGAAAATGTAGTATTTATTTGATAATTTATATTATTTCTATAGGTTTATGCATTCAAATTAGAGGTTATCGCTAAGACAATAAGCAATGTGTCAGTTGCTAGAAAAGATTTTAAAAATAATATATCTTTGTCGTTAGTGGACTTTACTGCTTGAAATTCAAATGACATTTAAATTACGAAAATAATTAGTTTCGTAAATTGGGATATATTTTCGTAAAATTAGTAAAATTTTCGTAAAATTAACAAAATTTTCGTAAATTGACAAATTTACTTGCATTGTATACAATAGTAATGGAGATGATAATAATATGATTGAAAACGAATTAATTGAATTAGTTGAAAAAATTATTAGTTTAAAATGTGAATCACCTTACATAGAATTAAAATCCGCAAAAGGCGGTTATCCAGAGAGATTGTATGATACATTATCAAGCTTTTCAAATACAAAGGGCGGAATTATTATTTTTGGAATTGATGAAAAAAAAGGATATGAGGTTGTTGGATTAGATAATCCACAAGAATTACAAAAAAAAGTAACTGAGCAAAGTTTAGATATGGAGCCTGTTGTTAGACCTCTTTTTACAGTTACTAAATATAAGGGGAAAACAATATGTTCGGCGGAGATTCCAGAAATGGATGCTTTTTCAAAACCATGTTATTATAAAGGAAAAGGTAAAATAAAAGGATCTTATATTAGAATTGGAGATCAAGATTTACCTATGACTGATTATGAAATTCATAGTTATGAGGCGTTTAGATATAAAATTGAAGATGAACTTAGGACGAAAGAAAGAATTGATAAATCGTTTCTTAATGAAAACTTATTGAACGGATATATTTCAATTCTACTATCAAAAAAAGTAAGTTTAATGAATATAGAAAAAAATAAAATTTTGCAATTAGAAGGCATAATTGATAAGGATGGAAAACCAACATTGTGTGGAATCCTAAATTTTGGTTCGCTCCCACAAATATTTTCTCCCAATTTAGATATAGTTGCGGTTAAATGTGCGACAAATGAATATGGTAAAGAAAATGCTGACGGAATAAGATTTATAGATAATCAGAGAATTGATGGCACATTATCTAATATGTTACAGCAAGCATTGGCTTTTGTCCAAAACAATACCAAAAAATCAACTTTTGTTAATCCTATGACAGGTAAAAGAGAAGATAAAACAGAATATCCTATTAAAGCTTTAAGAGAAATCATATTGAATGCAATTATTCATAGAGATTATAGTATTTATACTGAAAATGATCCTATAAGGATAGAAATTTACGATAATCGAATAGAAATATCGAATCCAGGTGGATTATATGGAAGATTATCAATTGATGATTTAGGAAGTGTTAGATCGGATGTTAGGAATCCTTATATTGCTTCTATTTTAGAAATATTAGAAGTGACCGAAAATAGATATTCGGGTATTCCAACTATTTACGATGAAATGAAAAAAATGAACTTACTTCCTCCTAAGTTCGAAGATAATAGAGGCGTTTTTAAAGTTACACTATTTAATGCCAGCTTAATTGATGACGCTAATGATGATAGGACGAAAAAAATTGTTGAATTGTGTAAAAGTCCACGCACAAAAGAGTTTCTAGCTAAAGAACTTGGATTTGATGAAAAGCATCCATCATATTTTGTTGCTAATTATATTATCCCGCTTATAAACAAAGGGATTTTAAAATATACAATTCCGAATAAACCAAAAAGTAAAAATCAAAAAATAGTAGTTAATAATGATTGATTATTATAGTGAAGATGATTCGTTTAATTATAATAATTTTGACTTGTTTTTAAGTTAATAGTACTATTATGAGTAGAAGGAATCAAATATGGACATTTCAAAGAAAAAAAAGCAATTAGTTGTAAACAATGTATTTCTATTATCAATATTTGTTCTAATAATTTATTCACTTGGTTTTATTATTAGAATTGGTAAGCATTCATTAATATCTAACTATTTAGGATTTACTATACCAGCTTATATTAATATTGCATTATGTTTGATTTTATTAGTATTAGTAATATTTGTTTTGCTTTATAATAAAAACAAGATAAATCCTAAGTTATCTTTGATATTTGTTTCTATAGCTATAATATATACTATTTATTTAATGCTTTATGGACGCCTCGTTAGTGGTATCTCATATAACGAAATACTAAGTAATGTTAAGAACATTTGGATGATGTCTTTATTAGGCTTTATTTCTTTGGTTATTGTTCCACATATTATTACTAAAAAGAATATTAATTTTATTTTATATTTTTTAATTCTTTTATCATTTATATCAACAATATATTTTTGTATAAAAGATTTACCAGCAATTCTTAAGGATTTTTTAAGTAATCATTCATTATGGCTTTCAGCATCTTTTTATACAAATAAAAATACTTATGGAATAATATTATTTTTAGGTGTTGTTTCATCTTTATTTATAATGAATTTTAATAAAAAATTAAGATATTTATTTATATCTTTTTACTTTGTTATTTTTATGGTTTTAGCTTACGCGAAAACTGCATTTATTTGTGCGTTAATTATATATTTATTCTTATTTATGTATGGCATATTGCACATAAAAAAGACTTGGAAAAAAGTAACAATTTTATTATCTCTTGCTGTAGTCTTGATTGCATTAGGATTGATAATATCGGATATTACTCCAATAAAGTTACCAAGTAATATTAAAGAATATTTATCTAAATTAGTTTATGCTTCTAAAACGCTTACATCAAGAATTCAAGAATTTGTAAAATCAATCGCGGGATTAAATTATAAAAACATCTATATGGGTGTTGGTTATGAAAGTGCCTTAGCATTAGTTAAGGAATATTCTGGTTATGATGCTTTCCATACAGCATATAACCAAGATCTCCTTAGTGGTGGTATTTTAATGACTATTTTGAAATTATTAGCTATTATTTATATATTAAAATGCATTCACCAACTTAAACATAAAAATAAATCATCATATATTTTATTATTAGGAACATTTATTTCATATATATTTTATTCTCTATGTGAATCAATATTATTATTTGACTGGGCATTCTTATCTTTTGCTATTACTTTATTAGTTTGCGTTATTCCAATAAGTGTTAAATATCATTTGGATATTGTTAATGTATTAGTAAAAAAAGAATCACCAAAACATATTGCTTTTATTACCTCTATTTATCCTAGTAATGATAAGAAGTGGTATGGAATATATTTACATGATTATGCTTTAGCTATTAAAAAACTTGGATATGATATAAGTATTATTAAAATTAGTGAAGAAGATAAAAAAGACGAAGTATATGAAGGAATTAATATTCATTATGTTAAATATAAAAATAAATTTGTTCATAAATTAATGCTACCTTTAGGCATTAAATTTAAATTAGATTTAAAAGCAACAATAGAAACTTATGATATTGATACTGCATTTATTCATTTTTATCCAGTTGCCTTTCAAAATGTAATTATTGATTATTTGCATGAATCTAATATTAAAGTAATTCATTATTTACATTCTCGTAATATATTTAAAAGAATAGATGAAAAACATCCATTATTCCGTAAAATATATTTAAATCCAATATACAAAAAAGCATATAAGAAATGCGATGAAATTATTTGTGTCTCTGAACTTGTTAAAAAAGATTTATTAAGTAAGTTACCAAAATATAAAAATGCGCATGTAATTTATAATGGATGTAGTGATATGTTTATTAATACCCAATTACCTAAATTCGTTAACAAAACAAATAATTTTAATATTATAACTGTTTGTAATATGTATTCTATCAAAGGATATAGATATATTATTGAAGCACTTCATAAAATAAAAGAAGAATTACCTAATATCAATTTCAAATGGACTATAGTTGGTAATGGCATAGAATACAACCAAAATATTAAATTGATAAATGATTATAATTTAACTAAAAATGTTAAAATCATTAAAGAATTAAATCAACCTCAATTATTAGAAAAACTTAAAAATAATGACATTTTCGCTATGCCTTCATTTTATGAAGCGTTAGGTATTGTATATTTAGAGGCTATGAATGTTGGATTAATCACAATTGGATGTACTAATCAAGGAATAAGAGAAATATTTGATACAAAATCAATGCAATTTGTTGATGAAAGAAATGTTACACAAATTGTATTACTTTTAGAACATATTTTTAATAATTACGCAAGTTATGAGTGTTTAAGAAAAAATGCTAAGAATGTTAGCCAAAAATTTAGTTGGGAAAATGCCGCGAAAGAATTGGAAAAGTATATTTAATATAATAAAAAAGTTATAAATTGCACTGATTTTTAATTGCTTTTTTGTGAAACCTCTACCAAAAGTGGGTTAAATGTACTTATAATTTGACAAAACATACTACATAGTAGTATATTTAATTGAAAGGTGAATTGCTATAACTACAAATAGCATTTTTCTTTACGCTATTTTTATAATAACTATCTTAGTAGCTTGTAATGTATGGTCTAAGGTAAATACTTCACGATTGGAGCGAATTTCATGAATCAACAAAAAGAATTATATGAAGATGTATCAACTGGAAATGTTGGCGTTGCTACAAAAGAAAAAGAACATAATGAAGTAGAATA
Organism: uncultured Mollicutes bacterium; assembly: GCA_937893635.1. The sequence continues at coordinate 7,773 of CALBGF010000163.1, forward strand.
TAATGAAAAAGTACCATATAAATTAAAAAAATCACAAAAAGTATATATATTTTTTAAATCAATAATTGATTGGATTATTGCCTTTTTAACATTGGTTGTTTTATCGCCATTTTGGATTATATTAGCCATTGTTATTAGAATAGATTCAAAAGGGCCAGCAATCTTTAAACATAGTAGACTTGGTAAGAATGGTAAAAAGTTTAAATGTTGGAAATGGCGTAGTATGTCCACTAATGCGCCTAAACATATTGCAAGTCGCGATTTTAATGATGCTGATTCTTATATTACAAAAGTTGGTGCATTTATCCGTAAAACTTCTATTGATGAATTTGCGCAACTATTTAATATTTTAACATTTAAAATGGCTTTAATAGGATATCGTCCTTTAGTTGAAAAAGAAAAAGAAATTGATAAATTAAGAAAAGAAAGAGGAATATATCAAATTAAACCTGGAATCACTGGCTGGGCTCAAGTTCATGGTAGAGACTTAGTCACTAACGAACAAAAAGCTGATTTGGATGAATATTATTTAAAACATATGTCTTTATGGCTTGATATAAAAATTTTCTTCTTAACTATAAAAAAGATTTTTAAAAGATCTGACATTAAAGAAGGAAGTATTGAAGAAGAAACTGTAAAAACTGATTCTATGGAAGTAAAAGTTAATGAGTAATATCTTAATTATTTCACAACATTATTATCCAGAGAATTTTCGCATTAGTGATATTGCTGAAGAACTTGTAAAGCGCGGTCATAATGTCACGGTTATAACAGGTTATCCTAATTATCCACAAGGAGAAATTTATGATGGATATAAAGGAAAAAATGGAAAAAAGAATCATAGTGATGAAATTATAAATGGTGTTCATGTATTAAGATGCTATGAACATCCTAGAAAACATAGTAAAATTCATTTGTTCTTAAACTATTACTCCATTTCTTTATCAATGAAAAGAAAAGTGAAAAAACTTAAAGAAAAATATGATTTAGTTTTAATAAATCAATTATCGCCAGTTATGCAATCATGGGCTGGTATATATTATGCTAAAAAGCATCATGTAAAAAGTTTGCTATATTGTTATGATTTATGGCCAGATAGTTTGGCGGCGGGAGGAATAAAAAAAGATTCATTTATTTATAATTACTACTATCGTGTTTCTAATAAAATTTATAAAAATGTTGATGAAATATTAGTTACATCTAAAAACTTTATTGATTATTTTGTTGATAAACATCATATAGAAAAAGAAAAATTGTTTTATTTACCACAATATTGCGAAGATTTGTTTTCTAATATAAAACATAGTGCTAGTTCTACAACATTTAATTATGTTTTTGCTGGTAATGTTGGCAATGTTCAATCGGTTGAAACAATTATAAGAGCCGCTAATGTGGTTAAAGATGATCAATCCATTAAAATCCATATTGTTGGTGATGGTTCGGATTTAGATAATTGTAAAAGATTAGCAAATGAATACAAATTAGATAATGTTTCTTTTTATGGCAAAAGGCCATTAGATGAAATGCCAGAATTTTATGAGAAAGCATCAGCAATGCTTGTAACATTATCTAAAAACGAAGTCATATCTAACACATTACCGGGTAAAGTTCAATCTTATATGTGTGCTGGTAAACCTATTATTGCTGCTGCTGATGGAGAAACACCAATTATCATTGGAGAAGCCCAATGCGGTTTATGTGCCAAATCTGAAGATTATAATCAACTTGCTAAATTGTTTGAAGATTTTAAAAATGTTGATCAAATACAATTATCAAATAATGCGAGAGATTATTATAATAAACATTTTAAAAAAGAATTATTTTTTAATACGCTTGAGGAAAGGATGAAAAAATAGTATGAGTATTTTTAAAGACAAAACATTAATGATTACAGGAGGTACTGGTTCATTTGGTAATGCAGTACTACATAGATTCTTAACATCAGATATTAAAGAAATTAGAATATTATCTCGTGATGAAAAGAAACAAGATGATATGAGGCATAATTTCCAATTAAAATATCCAGAATATGTTAATAAGATTAAATTTTATATTGGAGATGTTCGTGACTATAATTCTATAGTTGGAGCATTTAGAGGTGTAGATTATGTTTTCCATGCTGCAGCATTAAAACAAGTTCCTTCTTGTGAGTTCTTTCCTATTGAAGCTGTTAAAACGAATGTATTAGGATCAAATAATGTTATTAGTGCATGTGTAGAAAATCATGTTAAGAAAGCAATATTCTTATCTACTGATAAAGCGGCTTATCCAATTAATGCTATGGGTATGACTAAAGCATTAATGGAAAAGAATGTTATTGCAAGAAGCAGACAAATGCAAGAAGGAGATCCAGTACTTTGCTTAACTAGATATGGTAATGTAATGGCTTCTAGAGGCTCTGTTATACCTTTATTCTGTGATCAAATAGCGGAAGGTAAAAAATTAACTATCACTAATCCTGATATGACAAGATTTATGATGACATTAGAAGATGCAGTTGATTTAGTGTTATATGCTTTTGAACATGGTGCTCAAGGTGACTTATTTGTTCAAAAAGCACCTGCTGCTACAATTGAAACATTAGCAAAAGCAGTACTTGAACTTAAAGGTTCTGATGTTGGCTATCAAATAATTGGTACAAGACATGGAGAAAAACTTTATGAAGTATTAGTAACAACGGAAGAAATGTTACGAGCGGAATCGTTACCAGGATTCTATAGAATTCATGCTGACAATAGAACGCTTAACTATGATAACTTCTTTACTAAAGGTAATAAAAAGTTAGAAAGTAATAATCAATATACTTCTCATAATACTGAAAGGCTTGATGTTGAAGGCATGAAGAAGTTATTGATGAAGTTACCTTTATTTAACAAAGATATTGAAGATTATTTACCTAGATAGGAAGACAAAACAATGAAAATACTAGTCACAGGTGCTAAAGGTTTTATAGGTAGAAACTTAATTGAAGAATTAAAGAATAGAAAATATACCGATATATATGAATTTGATATTGATACAGATATAAAGTTAT
>CALBGF010000164.1 GCA_937893635.1 uncultured Mollicutes bacterium
AAATATAATTTTATCTATAATACCTAATTGGTTTGCTTTTTCTTTTACTTTTTCCATTAATGGTCCTACTCCCACTAATAAAAGGCGAGAATTATTATTTTGTAATAGAACTTCCTTAAAAATATCTAATAAAAAATAATGATTTTTTACTTCTATGAATCGTCCAATATGTCCAACTACAAATTCGTCTTTATCAATTCCGTATTGATTTCTAATGGCATTGCGATTAATCGTATTGTAAGCGAATCTATCTATCTCAATAGCGTTTTTAATAATTATTGGTTTGTTTGTTTTTGTATATTTTTTCTTAAACATCCATTTACTTGCCGAGTTAGAACAAGCCATATAGTAATTTGCGTACTTGCACGTTGGATTAATTAGCATTTTTCCAAATAATGTTTTTATAAAATTATTTGTTTGAAAACGATCACTATGTACATGTTCAATACGTACTTTAACATTATTCTTTTTAGCAGCTTTTAAAGGAGCAACTGACTTAGACGAAGAGTGGCAATGTAATATATCAAAATGATGATTTTTAAAAAGTTTATTGCATGCATGTAAACACTTAAGAGGATGTTTTACTAAACTAGGAATTTTATAAATAGTACAGCCATAGCTAGCCATTACATCTTCTAATACTTCTTTTTTGTCTGACTCGAATATTAAAAAAGAAATGTCTAAATTGTTATGCAAATGCTTAACAATTTCTAATAATAGAGATTGAATTCCACCATGTTCTAAGCAATCAACAAAATATAATACGCTTATTTTACTATTCATTTATGGTACCTTCTTTCTTAGTAGAAAATAAAGATTTTATTGTCTCATAAAATATCTTATCTTTTAAGATTAAAAGCAACAAGAAATAAATAGCAGCACCACCAAGTATTTGAATAATGGTTGCCAATGCACCTTCTAAGATTTTACCAATAAAATAAACAAGAACAAACATGATAAGAGCGGAAATAATATATTTATATATATTTTTCAAAACTTCTTTTAGATTTAAATAATGATGCTTTTGCGCATAAATTACAAATAATATCAAAACTAACAATTCAGCGCAAATTGAAGCAATAGATGCTCCGATAGAATCAAGAAGTGGAATTAGTATTGCGGTTAATACACAATTAAACACAGCGGCAATAACTTCAGCAACATTAGATTTAGATTGTAAGCCAAATGGTGTATATATAATTGATCCGATACACATTCTTAAAGCCATTATTATTACCACTGGCGCTAATATCATTAAAAGTAGCGCTACTTTTTCATATCCTTCTCCTAAATACCATGGAACAAAATTATTAGCAATTCCAATAATTCCTAACGCAATTGGCAAAGATAATCCGAAAACAAAAGATAATGAATTTGTAATTTTATCATCAATTTCTTTTTGATCTTTTTTCATAAATAAATATGATATTCTTGACCTTATTACTACATTGTAGGCATTAAATAATGTAGCACAAAAAGCCACTATTTGTTGAGCTTTTTCATAATATCCTGTTTCTTCTTCACTACTTAATAGCCCCAAAAGTACTTTATCAATTAAAGAATAAAATTGATAAGCAATTGTTGGAACAAAGTACATAAATATATCTTTAAAATGTCTTTTAATGTTTAATTCCGATATCTTAACTTTATTCACATATTTACCAATATTTATCCATAAAACAACTTGTCCTAATAGTGATGATAAAGATAATATCAACAAATAAATCCACAAATCATCTTTATTATGCACTAATAATAAAACTAAAACAGCCCCAATAATTTTAAACATTAGATTTTTAAGCGCTAATCTTTTAAATTTTTCTAATCCTTCATAAAGCCAACTGATATCAATAATAGATGACAAAAAATATGGTATTTGGATGATAAAAAACATTACATATTTGTTTAATAATAAAATTGTTAAAAGAAAAATCAAAAAAGAAAGCATTACAAAAATAAGTCGAAGAATAAATATCTCCCAAAAAATTTTAGAATACTCATCTTTGTTATCTAAATTCATAGCAATTTTTCTTTGAGCATGGGTGGAAGTTCCTAAAGCACCTATTAAGGTAAACATTGTAATAAGTGAATAAGTATAGCTATAAATACCAGTGCCAGAAGATTCTAAAGCTCGCGCCATAATTGGCGTTAAAAGTAATGTAATAATTGATTCAATAACCACTACTACCATATTAAATATATAGTTCTTTTTTAAATCAGATAACTTGGACATACTATGCACCTACGCCACTTTCTTTAGGTACTATGTAGTAACTAGCTTTTTCTATTTGTTCTTCTTTTTTTACATATTGATTATTTTTAGCAGCAATCATACATAACAAAATAACAAAATTAGTAACATCTTCATGATAAAGTGCTAAAGAAAGGGAAAAGCAAACAAATATAATAAGCAACATCAAATCATTAAAATTGCTATAAGATTTACAATATTTTGTAATTATTCTGTAATAAACATATAGTAAAATAACCATTCCTAATATTCCATAAGAACAAACCATTTCTAAAATTAAATTATGTGTTATTATTGGCATACCTTCAATAGTTTTAATAGGGACATTAAAAAACCATTGATAACTTGATAAACCTGCACCAAACATTAAATTAAAAGGATGATTAAATAAAGCAGCAAAATAGCACTTAAAAATATCTGTTCTTCCAGTTGTTATTTCACTTAACGATGATCCTTTTTCATTAAATCTATCAATAACTTTAAAAACAAGATCTCTAGTTTTTGGAACAGCCATAATAAATATACACATTGTTATAACCACTCCAAAATATATACCAAATTTGCGCATGTCTTTAGAATTAAAAGCAATTAATAAAATTAGCCAAATAATAAATGTTAAAAAATATGCTTTTGATAGCATCATAGCGCCTGCAACACCACTTATAGAACTTAATGCAAGTATAAATAATTTAACTAATTTATTTTCATAAATACTATTTTTGCAAAGATTTTTATTTAAGATAAGATAAAATCCACCTACTAAAGCTAGTAAACAATAAAAACTAAATGTATTTGCATTACACGAAGATAAAGCTCCACCTATTTCTCCTCGAGTAGTGGAATTAATATCTACTCCAATATACTGAATAATAGTGCCAACACTAATAATTGCAGTTCCTAAACAATAAGCAAATAAAGCAAATTTTTTATCAAAATTAAATTCTTCATCTTTCATAATTGTAAAAGACAAAAATAAAGTTAATACCCACTTAATGGTATAGGTGAAAGATGTATGCCCAACATATATTTGCCAAAAAATATCAACTCCAAATAAAACCGCCACAAGCATTATTATACGAATATCAAATTTTTTGCCGACAATTATCATATGAAATAGTGTTAATAATGAAATAACATTATAAAAAGCAAAACTAAACACATATATGTATAAATAGAATGGAATAAAGAAAAGCAAAGCATATATCTTTTCTTTTAAAGGAAACAAGAAAAGCAATGTACCCATAAAAATAGAAATAATGTTTGAAGGCATCATTAATCCATTATACTTAAGCACAACATATAAGCATGTTAATAAAACTAATACTACCCAACGAGTTATTTTTTGTTTCATTTTCTTTTCACCTCATTTCTTTTAAGGTGATCAAAATATATTTTTTCATATTCTTCGGCGATAATTTTCAAATCAAAATTTTTAGCATTTTTCTTAGAATTAGTGGCAAAATAATCATATTTTTCTTTCTTTTGCATTATTAGTTTCATCGCATCAGTTAATTGATTTTCATTTACGTCCACTAATATTCCGTTATTAGTAACCACATCTTTTACTCCGCCTACATTAGTGGAAATAATTGGAAGACCAGTCGACATAGCTTCTAAAATTGTCATTGGTAATCCTTCATAAGTTGAAGACAAAACAAAAGCATCTGCTTTATTTAAAAAGCATTCTACATTACTTACATTTCCAATATATTTTACATAGTTTTCGATATTTAATTGTTTTGTTAATGAAAATAATTCTTCTTTTAATTCACCATCACCAATAAATATCAAAGATACATTTTTATCATAATTAACAATATTACTAAATGATTTTAAAAGCAAAGATTGATTCTTTTGCGGAGACATTCTTCCTATTGTAATAAATGTAAATTTATCATGTACTTCTTTACAAGAAACAAATTTAGAAGTGTCAACAGGGTTATAAATAGTAACTACATTTTTTAGTTTATATAATTCTTCTATTTGACTAGTTATTATAGAAGATATTCCAACTGGATAAGCATATTTATGTTTAAATAAAAATCGTAATATTTTTTGTCCAGTTTTTGTGGACTCATATACTGGCATATTATGCATCGTATGAATAATCTTTACATGATGAATTATTGCATAAGTCATTACATAAGGATATGTATGTAAATGTGTATGAATTATTTGTGGCTTAATAATTTTTAAAAGTTTATACATTTTTCTTAAAGCGCGAAGCGACATACCATCATTTTCATTAAATGAATAAATTTTGATATTTTCATCAGTAACAATATCCAAAACTCTTCCAGAATCCAAAGAATGGTTAACAATAAAAGAAACATCAAATATTTCTTTATTTAATGCTTTTGCTAATTGCGCTGCCATAGTTTCAGCGCCACCCATATTAGTTGTAGGAATACATATTGCTACTCTAATTTTTTCCATTACTATTAACCTTTCTCAATTATTTTAAAATTTCTTTATAAATTTTAAGTAATTTATCTCCTTCTACTTTTATATCATATTGTGATTTTAACATATTCTCGTGATTTTGTATGCGATTGCTTGGTAAACAATTTACTATTTGTCTAGCCCAAGTGGCGGGTGATTGCTTTAAAGATAAAAAATATACATTTTTATTCACTTGAACTTCTCTAGTAATATTCTTAGAAAAGAAAACATTTAAGCCCATTGCTTGAGCTTCAATACCCACGACTGGAAGACCTTCATAAATGCTTGGTAAAACAAAATAGTCCATAATTTGATAATATAATTCTACATCCTTAACTGTGCCAATAAACAAAACATCTTTTGCTAATGTTAGTTTTTCCACTTTTTGTTTTATTTTATCTAAATATGGCCCATCACCAATTAATAATAATTTACAGTTTGGATTAATTTGTTTTATTTCTTTAAATATATCAATTAAGAAAGCGTGATTTTTTTGTGGGACAAATCTTCCAATGTTTCCAATTACTAGGTCGTTATTATCAATATTTAACTTATTTCGCATTTCTATGCGCTTATTATTATCTGGGGCAAACCGCGTTAAATCGATAGCGTTATTAATAATAATTACTTTCTTATCATCAACTACTTTATTTCCAAAAAGCCATCTAGCGGATAATTCTGAACAAGCGAATAAATGCGTGGCATATTTTTTAGAAAATGGTCTTAAAATATTTTTAATTAATGTTTTTAACCATTCTTTTTTATTCGCAGTTGAATGTGAATGAGCAATACGTACCTTAACATTAGCTTTTTTAGCCGCTAAAAGAGTAAAGACACTTAAAGCATTCATATTTGAATGAACAATATCATATTTTCCTGTAATAAATAATTTTTTTAAAGTGCGGACATACTTAAAAACATTTGTATAATGTGGAATAATTATTACATTTCCGCCTAATTCTTTGATTTTATCTTCGTCAATAATTGGACAAGTATTTTCTACAAAAAAATCAAAAGTGACTTGACTTCGATCAATGTTTTGATACAAGTTCATAATCATTGATTCCACGCCTCCCGCTTTAGCGGTTCCTATTACTTGGGCTACACGAATCTTATCCATTCTATTTAGCGCCTTTTCCCTTAAATATCGCTGGTATTGTTAATAATACAATTCTAACATCAAACCAAAATCCTCTTCTTGGTAAGTAGTAAAGTTCTTCTTTTTGGCGTTCTCCACTTTCATATGTCGCTAATGAACGATCTTTTACTTGCCAATAACCTGTTAACCCTGGCTTTACTTTCATTAATTGGTTTTGCTCATATTCCGTAAAATTATTTTCTAATTCTTGTTTAGTGATGGGTCTAGGTCCCACTAAAGATAAACTACCACCAAGAATATTAAATAATTGCGGTAATTCATCTAATGATGTTTTACGTAAAAACTTACCAAGTTTAGTTACACGTGGATCATCATCTAGTTTTCTTTCCTTTTGCCATTTCTTTTTTTGGTTTTCATCTAAATATTTATCTAAATTTGTTTCCGCATCAGAAAACATTGTTTGGAATTTATATATACGAATTTTCTTTTTATTTAAGCCCATTCTTTCATCTTTAAAAATTACTTGTCCATGTGTCGATATTAAAACAAGTAATGAAATAATAGGAAAAATTAATGTGGCCATTAAAAATACTATACTTATAAAAGAAACCACGATATCTAAAACTCTTTTAAAAAAAAGATAAGTTTTACTTCCTTTAATTACTATTTCTTCATCAGTATTTTTAGTATCAATACTTTCTATCTCTTTTTTCATCTGCTCTTCTTTGACCATAAATGCCCTTTCTTTATTGTAAAAATAATAAAGAATGTTTAAATAAAATTTTCGTTAATTCATAACAAATATTATAATTACAAAATAATTATAATATATACACTTTT
>CALBGF010000165.1 GCA_937893635.1 uncultured Mollicutes bacterium
AAGCGTAAATAAGCCATCCATACAGAAATTGCCATCATTTGGTTGGTCATTAAAATCACCGCCATAAAGGATTTTCTTTCCTTTTATAACATAATGGTTAATCATTTCCCAAATAAATCCACCGGCAAAAGAAGGCTCTGAATCAATGATTTTTTCATAGTCCTCTAAATCTCCGCATGAATTTCCCATGGCGTGCGAATATTCACATAATACAAGTGGCATATCTAACGCACCATTACGCATTTTATTTAAATCTTCAAAACTAGGATACATTCTTGAATACATATCTAAGTATTTATTAGTATCTTTAGCAAAGTTAAATTCATCACGTTCGCCTTCACTTCCCCCTAACCAACTACGTTCATAGTGAATTAAACGGGTACTATCTAATTCTTTTACCTTTTTTGCAGCATCAATAAAATTTTTACCCCAACCGGATTCATTTCCAAGTGACCAAATAATGATAGAAGGACGATTGATATCACGCATTACATTACGTTCTTGGCGGTGAATAATAGCGTCATGAAACATATCAGATTCGGCATATAAATTATAATATTTTTCATCATAGTTACCATTTTGGAAAACTACACCATGGCATTCAACGTCAGATTCACTCATTAAATAAATACCATATTTATCGCAAATAAATGGTAATTCTTTATGAGCAGGATAATGTGATGTTCTTATAGCGTTAATGTTATATTTTTTAAGTAATAAAACATCATTAACTAAGTCATCAATAGTTTCAACATATCCATTCATAGTAGAAGAATGATGATTAACACCTTTAAGTTTTATTGGTTGACCGTTTAATAATAAGATATTACCATTTTTTTCAACTTTTCTAAATCCAACATAATCTTCAATTATTTCATTATTATAAGTAATAATTACATCATATAAATTTGGGATTTCCGCGCTCCAAGGTTTAACATTTTTAATAGCAAACTGAATGTTTTTTCCTACTTTTATTTCATTATTAAATAAAACTTGTGCTTCCTTATCAGAAGTAAAAGTTAATGTGGCCATATTATTTTTATAATCATAATCAGAAATAAGATGGTAACTATGAATATGATCTTTGTTTCTTCTAGTTATATAAACATCACGGAATAAACCCGACATCCTTAATTTATCTTGATCTTCTAAGTAATTCATCGCACACCATTTAAAAACGATAAGACGAATTTCATTATCTTCTTTATTTAAGAAATTGGTTATATCAAATTCAGCGTTACAATGTGAAACAGTAGAATAACCAACAAAAGTACCATTAACATAAACATAAACGCATGAATCAGCGCCATCGATATTTAAATAATGTGATTTATTTGGTTGATCATTTTTATAATTAATTACATAAACTCCACATGGATTTTTCTTATCGATAAATGGTGGATCTAAAGGAAATGGGTAACGATTATTTGTATATTGATGATTGTCATATCCTAATATTTGCCAGTTACTAGGAACAATAACATCATCAGTAGGATTAATAGTTAAAATATCATCATTATTCTCTGCAAAATAAGCAAATTTAAAATTAGTTAAACTAACTTTATCTTCATTAAGAATATGATAATAGTTACGAGTTGGTAAAGCATTTATTTGGTTAATTAATTGTGTGTGATAATTAAGTTTCATATATTAATCCTCCGAAATAATTATACATTATGTATAAAAAACTTAAATAAAATAATTTGGCTAAATGTCTTGAAATTAGAAACATTTTTATAAAAATTTTCCTTTATAATGAAAAACCTATTTAATATTTTGGCTAACAAATTGATAAAACATAAA
>CALBGF010000166.1 GCA_937893635.1 uncultured Mollicutes bacterium
CCTATAATACCTACATATAACTACATTTTTATCTCTCAACTGTAAAAGTCAAGATTATTAAATAAAAAGTAAAAAAAATCCTTCTAGAAACTATCTAAAAGGATTTAATGTTTTGATCTAATTAAGCGTTTTGTGCTTGATCGATTAAAGTTTGTGTAACGTTATTAGTGGCTATTTCACTATCAATTTGTAAATAGCACCAATTCATTAAACAACCCTTATTAGGAGAAATACGAATCGTGTTAACTTGATTAGCTTTTAATGTAATTTTTCCAAATGTATTAGATGTGAAATTCATCCATCCTTCGGCATTATTCATAGCGTTATCATTAGCAATTTTTTCACCATTAACTTTAACATTAATTGTTGACCAATTACCTGCACTTGGTAAACCCGCAAATAAAGATAATTCTACTTCAATATCTTTTGTGCCTTCAAAAGTTACACCGATTTCAATCCAATATTCATCATCGTGGTTTCCATCATCAACAACGTCACCGATGTGTGATACATAGTTCCCACTTGTAAGAACGCCAGATAATTGTCCAAGTTGTCTCCATAATTTATCTACTTTTTCTGTTCCTTCACTCCAAGAATTAGAGAATGAAGCTGCTAAATCAAATTTACGAGACATATATCCACATTCACAAACTAAGACATCATGATCACCACTAACGAGGTCTTTCATATCATGGACATGAGGACCAACATATTCAAATGTTTCTGTTCCTTTTTCTCCGCAAATACAAGATTTATAATAGTGAGTTGCGTCAACTTCAAATTCTTCAGTTGCTACCTCTTGATTAAAAGTATGTTTTACTTTATCACTTATTTCGTTACATCCGTCATCACTACATTTATACCAGTGTTCTTTAGAGTCATGTTCAATAACTAAATGATGTGCTTCCAATTTGTTTTTAGTCTCTACCATCGCATAATCTAAATCGCATACCGCACTTTCCATAATCGTAAAGCGAATAGTATTAGTTCCTGGAACTAAAGAAATTTTAGCATACTCATACATTTCCCAGTGATTCCAATCACCATATTCAGAATGAATTTTTTCATCATTAACATTAATTTCAACGCCATTAACTTCTACTTTAAATGCTTTCTTAAAGATTTCACTTGTACCTAAAGCAGCACGAATATTAAGCGTGGCATCTTGATATTTCATTGAAGAAACATCAAATTCTAGATATGTTTTACCAATTAATGCTTCATCTACGGAATTATCATTAACTCGACCTACATAGAATTGTCCGGAAGTACCTGCTTTGCCATTAGCGGCAATACGCCATAATTTATCATTATATTCTCCACCAACCCAAGCATTACTTCTTGCTTCTTCAAACTCATAAATATAACCAAAATGTGATGAATCATTTTTACAAGTTAAACTCTTATAATTGCTAGCATCTGCACTATAATTATGGCCTAATGGATTATCACTAGTGAATGTATCTGTATCAGTTTTTCCGCATATACAAGATTTATAATAAATTGCGGCATTTTCACATGTTGCGGCGCTCTTTAAGTACTTAGCATCCACTACTTCATTAACATAAGCATGAGCACCAAGTTCACCATATTCTGCACCACAAACGACACATATTGCTTTATGCATACAATCAGCGGTTCCACCAGTATGAATACCAGTTTTTGCAAGTTTTAAATCATCTAAAGTTGTTTCATTTTTAGCTTCTGAATCACTAAATAACTTCCCACAATCTTCATCTTCGCATTCATAATAGTCTTTATGTCCATCATTAACACATGTTGGATCTACCTTATCAATATGTTTCAAATGATGAGTATGACTATTACATGCACTTAAAACGTTAATACTACCTAACAACATTAATAGACTAACAAACAATTTTTTGTTTTTCATTTTTTTATTTTTTCCTTTTCTTATTTATTAAATGTAACATTTGCACTTGATTCAATTATGAAATAATCAAGATTAATCGGCTCACCAGCTAAAACACGCACTTTAATAATATTTTCGCCTTTTACTAAGTCAATTCTTCCGTAATATTGGTCTTTCCAATCATACCATCCATCAGCACTCCAAGATTGTTTAGAAGAATAAAGATTTCCATTTACTGAAACTTCATAACTACTTGCTCTTGCTGAACCGGAAACACCAATTCTAAAATATAATTTAGCTTTAATATTAGCATCGGAATTAACTTTAAATGAGATAATTGCTTCGCCAGGTTTATATAAACCAGCATCATTCATACCGCCTAAATAACTATCATTACTTGCGCCTTGCCCACCACTAATAGCAGGATATGAATGTCCATCATAAGTTGCTTGAGTAAGATCAGTTTCCTCTGCTTCCACAATTAAGCGATTTAATCCTGCGCTTGTTGTAGCCCATGATAAAGTTGCATCAGTATTTTCAAATTTTATAGCGCGCATATTAGTATTAATGCTTTGATCATTGGTTAATACTTCAAACATAATTTCGTTTGTTCCATTTTTAAGATCAACATTTGCTAAATAAACATCATTATATGTAAAGAAGTCTTGACCAACATTAGGCAAATCAGCATCAGTAGTTATTTCAACACCATTAACACTAATTTTTAAAATATCTTTAATTTTTGCAGGTGTACTTCTACTTGCAATGTTGAAATATAAATCGGCTTTAGTATCTTTACTTGCATTAATTGGGAAAGTAATGATTGAGCCCATGGTATTTTCATTCATGGCAATACAATGTTCAGTTGATTTATAAGCATCGCCTTCAACCATAACATAATCACTAGTTGTTAAGAATTCATAAGGATTCTTATAGTCAACTTCTTCATTAGTACCAAGTTCAACGCCTTTAAAATTAATGCTTTGAGTTGTCTTAGATATAATTTCAAATACATTATCACCATAAACTAAATTGAAATTAGCAATTTTAATCATGTTGTATGCTTCATCTCCACTATAAAGAGCCGAAGTTGCTATTTCTTTACCATTGACTTTAAATGTAAATAAATCACTTATTGGTGTATCTTTTTCTAATTTAGAAATATTTATAAATAATACGCCACTAGAATTTTTAATTGCTTTAATATTAAATGATACTGATTGATCAATATTATTAAATGTTACGTAATCTTCGTGATTATTTGCACCAGTAACAGTCATTTTTCCATCTTTAACATTGAATGGAATTTTTGCTAAATTACATGTACATTTTTCTAAACACTTTTCATTTTCACAGTGTTCGTTCATACAATTACCGCAATCAGGACATACATCATCACAAATATGTTCTCCTTCATAGAAAGTAAATGTATCATCAGATTTAATCTTAATTGCATTAAAGTTAAATCCACAACCGACATCATCATTAGCAACAGTAAATTTAATAACATTACGTCCTTCTTTTAAGTTAATACATCCTAAGCATACGTCATAGAAAGTAACCCAATTTGCTTCACCTTCACCAACACTCGGAACGATTCCCTTTGATTCAACGATTTCGCCATTAACTGTTACTAACACATTATTGGTGAATAATTGAGCAGCTTCACGTTTACATACAGAAACAAATAATGTTACAGTCTGTTCTTTACTAGAAACAATTTCATATTTAATTGCGGCACCTAAGTTAGCATTGAAATTACCAATATATTTTTCTTTTGAACCTGTTTCTTGTGCCACACCAAGTGCACCGCGTTCGCCAGCATATTTCAATACATGACTATCTTCGGCTTCAAATGTTTGCGTGTTTTTAAAATGTCCACCGCACTTTTCTAAGCATTTTTTATCAGTTGAATCATAATCTAAGCATAATCCACAAATATTACATGCATGGTCACAAGGTAAATCACATGTACACTTATTTCCGCATACTGGATCTAAGCAATCAAAATCTTTACAGCCACCACAATCCGGACATACATGCTCACAAATATGTTCTGTTTCTGGTTTCTTATTACGATTATGAATAGCAATTGGAACACTAATACTTGATACAATCGCTACTAGCAATACTGCACCGCTAATCGCGGTTGTTTTTTTAGAAATAACATCAAAGAAATATTTAATTTGTTTACCTTTATTGCTTGGATCATTTTCTAATTTTAATTTTCTATTAACTAAATATGGAATAATAAAACTTAAAGCAAACATTACAATGCAAGAGCACATAAATCCAAGTGAAACATATGATCCAACTTGAAGAGATTTTTTCCACCAAGGTGTTACTGGAATAATACGAGAATTTACTGTCATTCCATTCATCGTATTAGAATGTAATTTTGTATATAAAATACGATGAACTGTTTCGCGTAATGCTTTAGCAACAACGGCATTATTTTTATAAGCATCTAAGGCTGTTGGGTTACTTCCACCCATAGTAAAGTCATTACCAGCAACGATAGATTCTGCTAAAGCCATATGCATATGCGTACCAACGTAAGCATCAGTTTGGACGACGCCAACAAATCCCCATTCATTACGTAATACTTCGGTTAATAATCCTTTATGAGCACCTGACCAAATAGCGCCAATTCGATTAAATGAAGACATGATACCATTCATATTACCTTCCGTAATGCCATCTTCAAATGCCATTAAATATATTTCACGAATACTTTGTTCATTTGCCCAAACGCTAACACCATATCTATTTCTTTCTTGGTCATTTAATAAGAAGTGTTTTGTAAATACGATAACACCGCGGTTTTGTAATCCTTTAACTTCACTAGCAAGCATTTTTCCAGAAATAAATCCATCTTCCGAATAATATTCCCAGTTACGTCCCGAAAATGCTGAACGATGTATATTAGCGCCAGGTCCATAAATTCCTGTAAATCCCACGTGAAGAATTTCCATACCGAAGGCATTTCCTAATTCTTCAATTAAGTCATTATTAAATGTAGCAGCCATTAAACATTCACTAGGAAAACACATAACATTTGGTAAATTAGGATTCCCTTGATTAATGCCTCCTGGACCATCTTTAGCTAAAGAATCAGGAGCATTAACGCTAACGCAACCTGCTGTACCGCCACCATAAGTAGCTAAAGTAACTGCTTCTTCCCAAGTTACTTGATTTAATAATTGTTCCCATTGCGGGTCATCATATTCTAATCCCCACATTGACATTAAAGAAAGTTCGCCACTTCTTCCAAATATTGGCATTTTAGCATCTTGGTCTTCTTCAATAGCGTGTGTATATTGCATGTCACTTCTCATTTTTTCGGTGACACAATCTAATTCGACATTTTTAAGCGGATAAGTATCTTTCCAATTATTTCTTGATAAATACTTAAAGTTTTGGTAATTATCTTTTGTTCCTTCATATAGCTTAATATCGGCATCATCAAATTGATTAGTAATTGCATAACCAGTTTTACTTGATTTAGCGTATGTAGTTGTATCAAGTTTATTAATAGAAACTTTATGGGTATTAGATGCATTACCTTCTACATCCATACCATCGCTAACTGTTTTGCCTTTTGCGGCTAAAATATTATTTGTTGCATCATGAGCGTTTTCTCCTATCGCTAAATAATAATCACCAGCTTCAACAATATATGTTTTATAGCCATAACTATCATAACTTTTAAAAGATTCATTATCGATAAATATAGTGATATCAACTGAATCTTTTGGCTCTAGTAATTTAGTTTTAGCATAACCAACTAATTCTACGGATGGTTTTTCAATACCTGTTTCTTTATCATATTCAGTGTATGGTTTTTGAATGTAGATTTGCGCAACATCTTTACCCGCAACTGTACCAGTATTTTTAATATTTAAACTTACTTTATAACCACCATTAGCCTTACTAACTTTAAAGTTAGATTTTACAAATGTTGTATATGAACTACCATAACCAAATGGATACGCTACTTCTTTGGTGTAATCCCAAGCGTTACCATCAATTGAGCCAACACTTGCATTAGCGTTTCCGTTATTTAATATGCTATCTTCATATCTAGTTTCATAATAACGATAACCAACATAAATTCCTTCTTGATAAACAACATATTTATCACTATGAGAATATTGTGTAGTGGAAGGAAGTCCAGTTGTAGTTTTAAAAGTAAAATCACCTTGGTTAACTGTACTAGGAGCACTATAATTATCATAAACATAAGTATCAATTAAGTGACCACTAGGGTTAACGCTTCCTGATATTACCGAAGCAATTTGATCAAATGAAACATTTCCACCGATTCCTACCCATAAAATTGAATCTAAGTCATATTGCGAAATATGTTTCATTTGCATTGGTGAAGCAGAATTAATAACAAGCATTACTTTTTTGAATGTTCCTTGTTTCTTTAATTCCATAAGATTATTTAAAATGTTAATTTCTTCATTAGCTAAATCTAAATAACAATTATCAATACATTCTGGTGTTTTATAGTTGGTGTCACCATCTTCACCATCATTTCGAGAAATGATTAATATCGCAGCATCACCATAACTAGAAAATGTATTAGTAACATTACCAACTGATGTTTTATTTAATTGATCCCAAGGCGCTTCATTAATACCATATTCAACATAACATTTATCGCTTAATGCTGAACCAGTAAGAGTTTTACCTAAATCAGTTAAATAATTACCATATTTACTTGATAATACTTTGTATGCATTAGCAAGGCTAGGGTTAACAGTTATCCCTTTATCCTTACAAGCTTCTGATAAATTAGTAGTAACACTAACGCCTAAGTGTCCGCTACCAGCACCACTTAATAAATATTTTGATGATGAGATACCAAAGAAAGATACTTTTGAATCTTTCGCTAATGGTAAAGCATTATCTTTATTTTCTAATAAGACTGTTCCTTCAGTTGCTGTTTCTAAAGCAACACTAAGCGAATTATTACGCATGGCTTTATCATTAAATGTGCCATCTGCATTAAGATAATCACTCTTATATTCATTAAAGACTTCTCCTTCTTCACTCTCAATTCGGCGATAATTTTGAGTTCCAAAGAATTGATTGATGTAAGTGTCATATTGACTAGCAACACTACCACCAACTGTAAAAACTAAAAATAGGACAGTAAAAAATATTGATAATAAGCACCAAACTGATTTCTTAAATACTTTCATTATTATTACTCTCCTTCTCTTTTTTTCTCGTTTTGATATACATTGTTAAGAAATACACAAAACCACCCAGTGCAATCAAATCAAAGATAAAAATTAGTATTTGATACCAATTTTGAAACATTGAAAAATCACTATGGGTTTGAGCGGCAATGGCCCCAAAAACAATGTAAATCGCCACAAACGCTAATGTTAAATAAAACACTAGCATTGCACAGATACCTGAAAAGATACCCCAAGGCTTTTTTTTCATAAACCAAATCCTTTCTTGATTATGAATAGCGCTCATAATCAACTAAATTATAAAAATTAAGCGGTTTCATTCAATGATTCAGGCACATTTTCATATTTTAGGAGCATAAGCTATTTTTTGATTGGAATGAATATATTTAAATTAAATATATCGTCTTTAATAACTATTGATACATCGCCATTATATTTATCAACAATCATTTTAATTGATTTCATACCAAAGCCATGATAATCTTTGTTTTCTTTAGTCGTAATTGGTAATCCTTCTTTATTAAGTTTAATATGTCCTTC
>CALBGF010000167.1 GCA_937893635.1 uncultured Mollicutes bacterium
GACATACTAATTTCCGCATCTTCAAAACTTTTTTGTTTATTATAAGATGTTTTAATATAGTTATCTAAATATTGACCAATTGGTCCTTCATATTCTTTTTTTCCGCCTATTGTCGCGCATGATTCAATAAACAAATTTTTAAATTCGAGGGAATAACTCATAAACTCACCCCCGCATAACTTAAAAGTAAACGAATAAGCGCATATAAAAACGCTGATACAAAGCCATAAGTAATAACACTACCCGCTAGATAAAACATACGGGAACCAACACCATATATTGGTCCTTCAAATTTCGCATCAATCGCCGAAGATACAACAGAATTAGCAAATCCGGAAGTAGGAATAAATAATCCTGCTCCAGCGACACGGGCAATTTTATTATATAAACTAGTCGATGTTAAAACAGTCGTTACAAAAATTATGCCTAGTGTGGAAAGTAAACCCGCATCACTTTTTTCTAAACCAATTAAATATAACGATATATCATAAAATCCATTAGCTAAAACACCCACTAATCCGCCAATAAGCATAGCAAAAAAAGCATTTTTTAATCTATTTTTCTTACCAGTATGCTTTTTAACTATTTCTTGGTATTCACTCTTATTCATAAATTCACCTCTATAAATAAGGTTACCAATTTTTGCTAGTTTATACTTAAGACATATATTCTTTTAATTTTTTTAATACTTTTTTCTCCCAACGAGATATTTGAACTTGTGAACAGGAAAATCTTTTAGCTAAATCGGCTTGTTTCATTTCATCAAAAAATCTTAAACGCACAAAAATCTGATCAATTTTACTTAATTTTTTAATAGCGTCTTCTAAATCAATACTTGTTAAATAATCAATATTATCACTTGTTCCAATCACATCTTTTAAAGTCATATTATCTTCATCAATTGGCGCATCTAGTGATAAAGGATAATTATTTGCATCAAGTGCCATAATAATATCTTCAACACCTACTTCTAAAAATGCAGCAATATCTTCAATCCTTGCTTCTTTATGATTTTTATTTTCAAGTTCGATTCTTGCTTCTTCAATACGTTTTGCTAAATCTTTTGTTCCTCGAGAAATTTTAATTATTCCATCATCACGAAAAAATCTTCTTATTTCTCCAAGAATTAAAGGAACAGCGTATGTAGAAAATTCCACATTAAAACTTGTATCAAATTGCTTTATGGCTTTCATTAAACCAATTGTGCCAGTTGATATTAGATCTTCGAAATCCGTATATTTTGATCTGTAACGATGCGCTAATTTGTAGACAAGTAACATATTATCATTAACTACTTTTTCAAATGCTTCTTGATCATTTTCTTGCGCTTTTTTGATGAGTGAAAAAGTTTCGTCTTTAACTACCATAAACTTCAATATTCGAGTTCATCAAGTTCTTTTTAATTACTAATTTTGTGCCCATACCCACTACTGACTTAATTTCAAAATCATCGGATAAAGAATCAATAATAGATAATCCCATACCCGCTCGCTCTAAGTCTGGTCTAGTAGTAAAAGTTGGCTTACGCGCTAATTCAATGTTTTCAATACCTACTCCATAATCAATAATCGATAAAATTAAAGTTTCTTTATCTACGGCTGCTTTAATAATTACATCACGTTCTGGATTTAATTTATATCCATGGATGATTGCATTACTAACTGCTTCAGAAATTATCGTTTTTAGTTCTGATATTTGTTCCATAGTCGGATTAAGGAAACTTATAAAACTAATAACGGCATTTCTTGCTAACGCTTCATTAACTAAGTTAGCTTTAAATTTGAGTTCCATCTCATTCATAAAAGTACCTTTCCTTCTTTCTTAAAAGAGGCTAAGTTTTTATATTCATAAATGATTTTAGAAAGTCCTGTTAACTCGATAATTTTTCGTGTATAAGTAGTTAAAGAAATAAAGCCACATAATCCATTTACTTTACGAATTTCATTATATCGTCCTAAAATTAATCCGATACCCGCACTATCGAATAATGAGACGTTTTTTAAATCCCATAATAATAAATAAGGATTATATCTTTTCATTTCTAAAACGATTTTATCTTTATATCCTAGAACATGAAAACTATCTAGTTCACCATAGATTTTAATTAATAATCCATTTTCAAATGGTGTAATTTTTATTCCATCATTCATAATATTTCCTCCTTTGGGAGTATTATAAAATATTATAAATTTCGCATTAAAATTTTAGTCATTTTCCGACAATTCTTGCAAAAAAGCATTTGTCAATAATCGACAAAAAAAGCACAACTTAATGTGCTTAGAAAAGAAATTCAAGGAAATTTTTAAATAAGTAATCAAAGAAATTTGCTTTGCTTACTTCTTCATCGACATAAATCCGATACGTGTGCTTAATGTTATCTTTATCAATAATCGTTAAGTAACCAACACAATCACCTTTTTTTAATGGTGCTTCTAAAATAGTAATTTCAATTTCGGCTTTTAAGTCTTCTTTCGTTACTTCTTTATTCGTAACGACCACAACATCTTCTTTTACTATTACTGGTGTTTTAGTATTTAATGAATTATTAAAGTTAACATAAGTAATGATATCATTTTTTTCAAATACTTTTATCGCCGTCATTTTATTAAAACCATAATTCAATAATGTAGTGGTATCTTGGCTACGATGAGCAATTGTATCAACATTCATCACTACCGATATTAAGCGTACACCATTTCTTTTAGCGGTAGCGGTTAAATTATAGTTAGCTTTCGAAGTAAAGCCAGTTTTTAAACCATCTAACCCATCAAAGTGTCCGAGCATTTTATTAGTATTTACTAGCCAAAATGGATTCGAAGAATCTTTTCTTACATAGTCTTCTTTTAAACGGGTAAAGCGGAATAAATCTTCATTAAATTTAACAAGTTCAGAAGCAACAAGCGCCATATCATATGGAGTTGTGTAATGATTTTCATCATCAAATCCTGTTGGATTAACAAAGTTTGTATTATTCATTCCTAATTGTTTAGCAGTTTTATTCATTAAAGAAACGAATGCTGGCGTTGAACCAGAGATATGTTCCCCAAGAGCGGTTATTGCGTCATTCGCAGAATTAATACAAACTGATTTAAATAAATCTTCCACACTCATTTTTTCATTAGGCTCTAAAAATATTTGTGTGCCACCCATACTTGAAGCATATTCACTGGCAGTAACCATATCATTCCATTTTAGATTACCTTTTTGAATATTATCTAAAACAATATACATTCCCATCATTTTAGTCATACTCGCTGGATAATGTTTTTCATCTTTATTTTCTTCATAAATTACGCGCTTTGAATTTGGTTCAATTAAAACAACGGAAGAGGAATTAAGCGCTAAATCTGGTTTTTCTTCATTAGTGGTTTGAGGCGTTACATTTTTATTAACTCCTAAAAGCGCTAATAAAGAAAAAAGAATTGTCATAAAAAATTTTTGCATATTTATCACCAATATAATTTATGAACAATTCTTGTTTATATTCCTAAATAATCTTTATTTATTTTTTAATAAATCACTAAAAAACTTATCACACTCAATTGCCCAAGTAGCAATACTTTGATACTTACGTGCGTCTTTTTTACTTAATACTAAATCATTAGCAAGTGATAAGCCGTGATTCCCAGTTGGATAAAAGATTGTTTTATGTTTAACTTTTGATTTATTTAAAGCCTCATCCATTAATTCTGTTGAGATTGGATCAACAGCGGTATCTTCTAAAGTAGTCCAAATAAATGTTGGAGGATAATCTTTAGTTACATGTAGTTCAATACTTAATTCATTAATAAGTTTTGGATTATCATTAGTGATATTAAATTTTGTGTGAAGATGAGTGTTTTGTGTTAAGGTAATTACTGGATAACATAAGGCAATAGCTTTAGGTTTATATTGTTCAACCTTTTTTAAGTTCATCATACCTGCTAATTTCATATATTTATAAGCATAACTTCCCACTAAATGTCCACCAGCAGAAAAACCAATTACAAATATTTCTTTAGGATTAATGCGATATTTATTTTGGTTTTTAATTAGAAAATCAATAGTTAATAATAATTCAAGATGAGGAACTGGATAACACACATCTTTTTGAGTAGCTTTAGAACTATAAGTTAAAGTAACTGTATTATAGTTTTTTGCTAAAAAAGTAACTGCGACAGGATCTTTTTCACGATTAGAAACAAAATCATATCCCCCACCTGGAACAATTACTAAAGTTTTAGATTTTTTTCTTTTTCCCATATCAACATTTTGAATAACGCTAATTTGGATAACTGGATCAGTTTTTATATCATAAAATTCATTTAAATGGATTATATCATTTATCATACTTATTCACTCCTAAAGCAATTATAAAACAATATTTTATCAATTTGAATTAAATAATTTATTTTGGCAATAATATTTTTGAGGTGAATAAAAATGAATTTTAAAAAATTAATTATTTTAAGTTCTTTAGTTTTATTAAGTGGTTGTAATAATAAGTCATCCGTTAGTAATTCCGGGTCAATTAGTAAATCGACTTCTACTAGTCCTTCAATATCAAACCATCCATCAATTAGTGATAGCAGTTCATCATTAGTTAATGCTAAATCTATTACTTTTAATTTCTTAGATTTAAAAGACAAATTACCTACTGCCTCTTCTAAAGAAGAAACTAAAATCACTAATGGCTTAGTTGAATTAGGAATTGTTAGTGCTAATTATGGAACTTATAACGATGTTGGTTATTTGATGCTTAGAAAAAATAGTGACACAAATGGCGCAGGACATCTTTATAATAATTCAAGTTTAGGAAGCATTAATTCTGTAACAATTAAATTTTCTTCTTCTACAAGTAAAAATGCGATGATTGGAATAACATTTGGAAATGAAGTAATTAGTGATGCCGTTTCTGATAGTACCTTAAAAGAACAAGCTGACGCTAATAAAGTAGTGACTTTTAATAATGATAGTAAAGATAACACTTATTTTAATCTAAGTGTTATGAATAATTATAACTGCCAACTAGTGGAACTAACAATTAATTTTGACTAATCAAAAAGACTATTGGTTAACAAATTTGCTAAACAATAGTCATTTTTTTATTCTTCAAATTGTGAATTATATAACTTATAATAGAATCCTTTTTTAACCATTAATTCATTATGATTACCTTGTTCAATAATATTACCATTATTCATAACTAAGATAATATCCGAATTTTTAATGGTTGATAGGCGGTGAGCAACGATGAAACTAGTTTTACCACGCATTAACTTAGCAAAAGCATTTTGAATCTTTAATTCTGTACGAGTATCAATGCTTGATGTTGCTTCATCTAAGATAAGCATTGGTGGCATTGTTAACATAATACGTGCAATGCAGAGTAATTGTTTTTGACCAATTGATAAGTTACCACCATCTTCACCAATTACCGTATCATAACCATCTTTCATTTTCATAATGAAACTATGAGCATGTGCTTCTTTTGCGGCTTTAATGACTTCTTCTTTGGTAGCGTCTTCTTTACCCATTTTAATATTTTCTAAAACAGTCGCATTTTTAATCCAAGTTTCTTGTAATACCATACCAAAATTATTTCTAATATCTTTTCTTGGTGTTTTAATTGTATCTAAATCATCAATATAAATTGTGCCGCTTGTTGGATCATAGAAGCGCATAAATAAGTTAATAAGCGTAGTTTTTCCGCATCCCGTCGGACCAACAATAGCCACTCTTTGACCTGGTTTAACAATTAAATTAAAATCTTGAATTAATTTTTGTTCTGGAACATAAGAGAAATATACATGCTCAAGTTTAATATTTCCATTAGCGTGTTCTAAGTGATTTGGACAATCAGTATTATCTAATTCTTTACTTTCTAAATATTCAAACACCCTATTAGCACACGCAATTGAGTTTTGTAATTCCGTTACTACGCCACTAATTTCATTAAATGGTTTACTATATTGACTTGCATAACTTAAAAGGGTTGAGAATTTACCAACATCTAATACTAAGTTAGCAGGTGATTTAATAATTACCCAAGCGGCAATAAACGCCACGATAGCGTAAATAATTGCGTTAATGAAACGAGTAGTTGGGTTAACTAAACTTGAGAAGAATATCGCTTTTAAAGATGATTTTTCTAAACGATTATTTACTTCATCAAATTTCACAACATTTTTATCTTCAATTGAGAATGCTTTAACAACTTTTAAATTATTAATCATTTCATCCATGAACGCTGTTTGTTCACCACGAATTTCTGTTTGATTCTTAAAATATTTATAAGAATTTTTCGAAACAAATTTGGCTGTTAATAATGATAAAGGTGTTAAACATACAACCACAATAGCAACAATATAGTTAATACTAATCATTAATCCTAAAGTACCAGCAATTGTAAGTACACCAACAAATAGTTGCGTAAATCCCATTAATAAGCCATCAACGAATGTATCAACATCATTAATAACACGGCTAACGATATCACCATATTGATGTGAATCAATATAACTAATTGGTAAATGATGTATTTTTTCAAATGCCTGTTTTCTTAAGTCATAAGTAATGTTATAAGTGATTTTGTTATTAATAATACTCATCACATATTGAGTAACAATTACTATTACGATTAATATGCCAATTAAAATGGCATTTTTCGTAATAGCGGCAAAATCTACTTCATTAATTTTTACAATTACATTAATAGAATTACCAATTAAGATTGGGATATATAATGTTGCCGCGACTGATAAAATGGCAAATAAGAATGATAAAAATACTAAAAACTTATATTTAGATATTAATTTTAAAATCTTTTTAGTGGTGGAATTCTTTTTCATAATTATTCCTCCTTTTTAAATTGTGAATCATAAATTTCTTTATAAACTTCACAATTATTTAATAAGTCATCATGCTTACCCATACCAACAACTTTACCATCATCAAGAACGATAATTTTATCACAATGAGCAATTGAACTTGTACGTTGCGAAATAATAAATACAAGTGGATTATTCTTTAATGTTTTTAAAGCTTTTCTTAAATTTAAATCTGTTAAGAAATCTAATGCTGAGGCACTATCATCTAAAACAACAATACTAGGATTACCTACTAAAGCACGAGCAATTGTTAATCTTTGTCTTTGTCCACCTGAGAAGTTTTTTCCTTCTTGTTCAACAACTGCGTCAATACCATTTTCTTTTTTCAAAACAAAGTCTTTAGCTTGCGCAACTGTTAATGCTTCAAGAATTTCTTCATCACTTGCATCTTCTTTTCTTAAACACATATTCGAGCGAATTGTACCTTTAAATAAAACAGCTTTTTGTGGAACAATACCAATAATATGGTGAAGTTCTTCATCGCTGATCGATGTAACATTTCTTCCATCAATATAAATTGCGCCACTACTAACATCATATAAGTGCGCAAGTAAATTGATAAGTGTGGTCTTACCACTACCTGTACCACCAATAATACCAATGCTTTCTCCACGATTAGCAACAAAATTAACATTACTTAAACTTTCTTCGTTGCTATTATATTTCATTGATACGTTATCAAACTCAACAAATGGCATATTTTCTTTTCTTGGTTCATCACTTCTAACTAAAGAAGACTCCATATCTAAAGTTTTAGCAATACGATCCGCACTTGCTAATGATTTAGAAATAGTAATAACTAAGTTTGCTAATTTAATTAATTCCGTAAGAATTTGTAACATGTAGTTATATAAAGCAAGAACATCACCTTGAATAATAACACCAGATTCAACACGACTTCCGCCTAAATATAAAATACCAATAATACCAACATTGATAATTGCGTATGTTAATGGATTCATTAAAGAGGAAATATAGCCAACTCTTTTTTGACTTTTTCTTAAATTAGTAATTTTCCCATTAAATTCCTCTAATTCTCGTTCTTCTTTATTAAAAGCACGAATAACACGAACACCATTTAAGTTTTCACGTGTTGACTTTAAAACACCATCTAATTGTTTTTGAACTACTTTATATTTAGGTTGGCTAACTAATAAAATAGTAAAAATAATAATGCTTAATACTAATATCACAACCGCAAATATAATAGCGACTTTAGCGTCAACAATAAACGCCATAATAAGCGCACCAAATACGACGAATGGTGAACGCAAAAATAATCTTAAAAATAAATTAACACCATTTTGCACTTGATTAACATCATTAGTCATACGAGTAATCATTGTGGCTGTACCTAATTCATCAATTTCTTTATAAGATAACGATTGGGCTTTAACAAATAATTCATGACGTAAAGTAGAAGAAAATCCTACGGCCGCTTTAGCGCTAAAATATTGTGCGGTAATTGAGCAACCTAGTCCTACTACACCTAGACCAATCATAATTAAGGACATTTTTAAAATATAACTTAATCCAGCACCTTCATTAATTCCCACATTAACAATGCGAGCAACAATTAATGGAACAATCAATTCAAATATCGCTTCAAGTAATTTGAATAAAGGCCCTAAAATAGCCTCTAAACGATATGATTTCATGTACTTTAATAATTTTTTCATATCATCAACTCCAAACAAATAGTATTATAAATGATTAGGTAAGATTTATCATTATTTTTAGATAATTTTATTAATTTAATTATAAGTATGTTATAATTATTTTCGGTGATTAAAATGACAATTAAAGAATATGTTCAATTACAAAAAGATTTAATAAGAGATGAAGTATCAAAATTAAGTGTTAAACCCACTATTGCGATTATTCAAGTTAATAATGATGAAGCATCTAATGCTTATGTAAAAGGTAAATTAAATGACGCTAATAACTTAGGAATTATTGCTAAATTAATTAAATTAGATGAATCAACTAGCGAAGAAGATTTATTAAAATTAATTGATGAAATTAATAATGATGATTCAATTCATGGCTTAATTGTACAAATGCCTCTTCCTCGTCATATTAATGAAGATCATATTAAAATGGCTGTTAGTCCCAAAAAAGATGTTGATGGCTTCCATCCTTTATCATCTTTACATCCATGCACGCCAAAAGGAATCGTGGATTATTTAACATTCGAGGGTGTAGATTTTAAAGATAAAAATGCTGTTGTTATTGGTCGAAGCAATATTGTTGGTAAACCAATGGCAAAAATGCTTACTAATTTACATTGTAATACCACTATTCTTCACTCAAGAACTAGTAAAGAAAACATGGATATGTTTATTAAAAACGCAGATATAATTGTTATTGCCATTGGTAAAAAATGGTTCTTAGATACACAAGAATTTAAAAAAGATGCCATTATTGTTGATGTTGGTATTAACCGCATTGACGGCAAATTATATGGTGACGCTCGTCCAAATTTAGATGTTAAATTACAAACACCTGTTCCAGGTGGAGTGGGTTTATTAACTCGCTTAACATTAATGAAAAACTTATTAGATGCTTATTATGCACAAATAAAAAATTCCTAACATTTTAGGATTTTTTTACTATTGGAGATTTTATGGATTTTAAAGAACACATTTATAATAGTTATGATGAAAAAATCGCTAATAAACTAATAGAGGCCTTAAATAATCCTCGTACTCATGCTTTAATTTTAAATAGTGATAAAATTAGTGATGAGCAATTTATTAGTCTTTTTCCCCATGTAAAAAAGCATCCATTCGTTAAGCATGCATTTTTATATGATAAAGAAGAATATGATTTTGGCAAATCATATTTGCATATTGGAGGCGCTATTTATATATCTGATGCCTCTAGCTTAGTTGTAGCTTCTATTTTAAATGCGAATAAATATGATTACGTTTTAGATATGTGTGCCGCACCGGGAGGTAAAACTCTTCAAACATCTTTATTAATGCAAAATGAAGGTGTAATTATTTCTAATGACTTATCTTATCAACGTGCTTTAGTTTTATCACAAAACGTTGAACGATTAGGAAGAAAAAATATTATTGTTACTTCTAATGATTTAAGTAAATTATCCGCTAAATATTATGGATTATTTACTAAGATTATCCTTGATGCTCCTTGTAGTGGCTCTGGTATGTTTCGAAAAGAAGAAAAAATGCTTAAAGATTGGAGCATTGATAAAGTAATTAGACAAAGTGGTATTCAAAAAGAACTTATCGAATTAGCGTATAATTTTTTAGCGCCCGGAGGAACACTTATTTATTCTACTTGTTCTTATTCTAAAGAAGAAAACTATGAAGTTATTAAAACTCTATTAGCTAATCATAACGATATGTCACTAATTCCTTTAAAAGAATTAGAGCCTTACTCTTTAACTAATGCGAATGAAGGAATAACTATGTCTCCCGCTACTTTTGAAGGTGAAGGGCAATATTTATGCATGCTAAAAAAAGATGGTAACTTGAATTATAAAGAAATAAACTTACCTGATATCAAAAGCAAATTTTTTACATATAATTTAAAAGGTCACTTAATTAATAAAGATGATAATTTATACGCTTCTCCTACTAATTTAAACTTAAAAGAATTTAATATTATTAGAAATGGATTAAAAATCGGTTCATTAAATAAAAATAATTTTATTCCTGATTATCATTTATCGCATTTTCTAAGTTCTAATGAAAGCATTGAATTAAATGAAAATGAACTAAAAAATTATTTAAACGGTCAAGTTATTAATAAAGATTATTCAAATGGCTTTTATGTTGCTTCATATAACGATATTAACATTGGATTTGTTAAATCAGTTAATGGCATCTTAAAAAATCATTTTCCAAAAGGGTTAAGAATATAAAAACAAACAATCATACTAATTTTTTTCGGACTTATTACTAAATATCCACCATAATGCTATTGAAACAACAAAAACTAGTATAAACCAATTATTTAATCTAATATCCTTTTTTAATATATATGATAACAATGCAATAATGCCAATAATAATAAACGGGAAAAATAAAAAGAGAAATGAAATGCATGTATATAGTCTTTTTTTGCTTTGAGGTGTTGTAATATTGATTTTAATACATTTTTCATCCGTATCAATGCTTTTAATAAACTCTTCCACGAATATTTTGATATCAAATTTATTATCATAGTTTTGACTTATTATTGAATTATTAAATTCATCTTCAGAACAGCCACGTTGATACTTGCAATAATCGTAAGAGTCTTCATTAAATTCCATAATTGCATACATATTATAATAATTAAAATATACTTGAAGTGATTTTTCTTTTGAGTTAATTGTAGGATAGAATTCTATATTTGTTGCTCCATTATACTTTAAAATTTTATAAAGCTCATTGCTATTATAAAACAAAAATATTTTATCAAGATTACTATAATTATTTTTGTCTTTAGAATTTAAGTATTTTTCAAGTTCTTTCTTTATACGCCTCATTGTAGTTTATTCTTCTCCTCACATTTTTAGTATATAACAACATTAATATTATACCGCAACTAAATAATCTTTTAATCTATCTTTTGCTATAGTTACGTTTTCTTTATTATTTATATTAATGCTAATAGTAAATTAAAAGTAATAAAAAATGCTCGTTAAAAATATAAAAGAATGATGTTTTTTCTTTACTAGAGCAAATATTAGGATGCTTAAATGTATCAGTTACTTTCTATATTCTTCCTTTTCTTATAAACAATTGATTCTCATACAAATCCACTAATAAAATATAATCATATGGATCTTTAGGAGAATTTAAATGTTCTAGATAGAAATTTTTTACTTCGCAAATGATTTTGTTTTCAAACTCTTGCTGTATTTTTTGTATATTGTTTTTTTTAGAATCAATTGGATATAAACTCAAAATAGGTGATTCCATACCATTAATCATTTGTAAAGATAAAACAACAACACCTTGTACGTTTTTCTTACAAAAAGAATGATTACGATCATGTATAGATGTAGAATGTTTGCTTGTAAAATAGCGGAAATTAATACTTATATTTGTATCATCAAAAGTTTCTTTTATTAATCTTAAACCGCAACAAAAAACTTCATGTGTTCTTTTAAAATATATTTTCATAGTTCTAACTCAAATGGGAGTGTATCCATCCTTTTCCTTTCATCCATCTTTTCCATTTAGCTCTTTCAATAGTGTTTCTTAAATTCTTATAAATTTCATAAGCTCTTTCTCTAGTGGCTTCTTTGCCAGTTAAAGGATCAATACCTGTCCCATCACTATATCTAATCCTTCCTGAATTAGGTTTACTGAGCATTAAGGAACCACCAACTGCTCTTCCTATACCAGTTAAAATAGCCGTTCCTGCAAATGTCAATTCACCTAAAGTACTAATAGCAATTCCACCACCGAGCGATCCTACACCATCAACAAAAGCAAGACTTCCACCAATTGTTCCAGTTGATGCAAGTAATCCTGAAATAAATGGTGCAGCATAGTATCCTATCATTCCACCAATAGCGCCACCTAAGATGGTTCCAAATAAATATGTTTCCCATCCAATACTACCATCAAATATGCGCCCGTTATCTTTGTAATCAGCATACAAAACATTTCCAAATCCCGCTAATGCGCCTATACCAATTAAAGATAAAATAAGTATTGTGCTAGAAATAAGCATTGTGCCACTTGGATCATAATAATTCACTGGATCATTGCCACAATACGCATATAAATTTAATCCGCTAAAACTAGTTGGCTCTAAATAGTCAATATTATCAGGGCTTATAAATCTTCTTATATATGGATCAATATCTTGATTCTAGATAATATAATCGCATTGAATGTTCATAATAATAGCCTTTAAGGATTGGATTTTTTGTAGCATAAGTTCCTTCTTTAGTCAAAACATTTCCAAATGCATCATAAGAATATTTAGCCACTAGTTGGTTATTAGAATCAACCAATCCAATGATGTTATTAGCAATGTCTCTTATATAAAATGTCTCTTATATAATATAACATTACTCCATCTATTTCTATACTAATTAATGTACCCATACTATCATAATATAATTTCTTTATTTTGTTAGCGATTGTTTCCATTATTAAAGAATTCTAATAGTAATTAGTTTCAGTCTATCTATTGTTATTTCTAATAAATCCCCTTTTCCTTTTGTCTCCATATAGATAATTTAGAGTCAAGTGAAATTAAATTTAATTCAATTATTTCTAAATTATCAACTTTTAAGGATCTTATATTTTTAACAAATTGCTTAGTAAAGTTATTATCTTTTAAACAAATTTCAATATTTCTATGATCAATTATTGCCACCGATAAAAAATATTTTGAATTCAAAAAATCACCATAGGTATCTATTTCATAGCATTTATCGTTAACATAAGACACAAATAATTCACAAAATTCCGGATAACATTCATTTGCTTCAATTATATTTTTAAATGTATCAGAATTAATATCATTATAGTCCTCGTATATATCTCCGTACGATTCCCAATATTTTACCGTAAATTTGATACTATTTAAATTTATATTTGCGAACATTTCTTTAAATATATTTTTATCCCAACCATCATATCTAATAATAATTCCTACCATATTTTATACTTTTTTACTACCTCCAAATAATACTGACCAAAACAATATAAATGATGCTGCTGTCGTTGGGATTAGAACATCATCTGCTATTCCTATGCCAGTAAAATCATTTCCAATTAACCAAACCAATAAAATCCCAGTCCCAACAATGCCTAGAGCTGCAACAAATTTAGAAGGTTCTCTAGCAGGCTGTCTAGGTGGATTTTTCCCCCAATCCCAATCATGATCATGGTCATAGCCAACTTTCTCTCCTGGATGATGATCGTGATCAACTGATGGTCTTCCATCGGGGCCATACTCACGCTCTTGTTTTGGTCTACCATCAGGATAAAAAATTCTCCCTATACTTCCAGGAACGCCATGATTAGGCATTTTATGATTCTTATTTTTTAGCAAAGAATAATGCATCGCAATTTTTAAATCCAATTTAACTATTAAAGACATTAAAATGCTAATCGCAAAATAGTCATAATAATTCACAGGATCATTACCACAATACGCATATAAATTTAATCTACTAAAACTAGTTGGTTCCAAGTAAGTAATATTATCAGGACTTATAAATCTTCTTATATAAGGGTCGTAGTATCTTGATTCTAGATAATATAATTGTATTGAATGTTCATAATAATATCCTTTATATAAGAATGGATTTTTTGTGGCATAAGTTCCTTCTTTAGTCAAAACATTTCCAAATGCATCATAGGAGTATTTAGCCACTAGTTGGTTATTAGAGTCAACCAATCCAATGATGTTATTAGCAATGTCTCTTATATAATATAACATTACTCCATCTATTTCTATACTAATTAATGTACCTGTGCTATCATAATAAAATTTATTTATTTTATTGGCTTTTTTTTCCAATATTAAACGATTACTTGCATCGTAATAGTAATAAGTTTCAGCCCATCTATTGGTTAAAGTATTAGTTACTTTCTTTTTAATTCGTCTTCCTTGAGCATCATAAGCGAATTCAAATATTTGATTAGCATATTTATCTTCATATCTAGTTAAACGTCTATTGTTCCATTGATATAAATAAATATCATTTATCTCTGATGTTAATGGGAGTTTTGAATATCTTTTAATTGGAAAACCATCGTTATCATAACTAATATAGTGCTCTAATCCATTACTAGTTTTGTATCGTGTTAATAAATCTTTGTTAATGCTATCTTCGTAATAGAAGTTTGTCTTTAACCCTGAAGATTCTTCGATTTCAGTAATATTATTATTACTATCATAACTATATTTGATTGTTTTATTATCTTTTAATATTTCTTCTTTTAATGTATCATCAATATTATATGAATAATTTGTTGCATTAAATAAATCTTCTTTACTTGTTATTCGACCTTTAAAATCATAACTATATTCAAGTGATTTGTAATTAGAACCATAAATAATTATTTGATTACTTATTCTTAGTAATGTATTTCCATTATTTTTAGCATAGATATATTGGTTGCTTAAATTACAACTTCCATACTTAATATCACTACTTGTTAATAATCCAATAGCGTTGTAAGTATCAATTTTTTGAATGCAGTTATTACTATTTATAAGATTATGTAATGTGTCGTCACTACTAAATGCTGTAGTATAAACAAAGTTTTCTAATCCCCCACTTAATGGTTCAAAAGATATTATCGGACTATTTCCAATAAAACAATATACTTGTTCTATTCCTGTATATTGTGATATAGAAATGGTTTGTATATTATTATCAACCATCACCTTAATCGTATAGTCACATGTAGTTTGATATTCACTATTTACTGTTCGACTAAAAGTAATTGCAATATTATGAATTCCTTCACTTATGCTTCCTAAATCAATAAGAGTCCCATTATCATTAGGCCAATATGATAAATATAGTTTTCCCTTATACGATTGTAAGGTCATAATACCATCTTCTATTTGTTCAAGATATAAATTAGACCTAAAATCAAAAATTGCTTGAGGTTTATTTGTGTTGTTCTTTATTTTCACTTTTGCAGCGACTGTACCGCTTTTAAATGAAATTTGCTTATATATAAAGACATTTGATGTTAAAGTTAAACGATTGATGCCAAAAGCATCATCATAAGTAAACAAATACCTATTTTTCTTTTGATAATCATTATTTGCTAATACATTTAAAACATCGCTTCCATCTATTGTCATCAATGAATTATGTAATGGATATACAATTATTTTATTATTTTCATTATTAGTCACACTTTTAAGTTCGTCATAATTCAAATATATATTATCAATAATCTTATTAGGGTTACTTCCATAATAAGGTTCATCTTCTTTGACAACAAAAGCTGTTTTATTTTGATAATTTGTTATTTCTTTTTGTGTTTTAATACTGCCTAAATGAATTGCTAATGCTGATATAGTTAGTAATTTATCACTAGAATTTTCTAAGATTGTATAACCATAGTCATTATTTATTTGATACTCACTATAAATCCCTTCATTATCATCATCTTTGTTTTTTAATACATAATTACTACTATAATCTAATACACCGCCTACTGTTAAATTAATAGGTATTGTATTATTTAATGTTATGTAATGCTTATCTTTAAATTGTTCTGATGGAAATGATTTTATAAATCCATTTACTATTAAATCGCATTTTTCAATTAAGTATTTATTTCCAGTTTCATTTTTTAATTTCCAATTTAATGTTACAAAATTCCAACTATTTGCTTTGAAAACATCATAATCATGATATAAAACATATCCTTCAGAAACTAAAATCGGTACTTTATTTACGACACCAATTTGATTTTGATGTTTTATTTTTATGGTTATATTATCTTGTGAAGAATTTTGCCCAATTGAAAATAAGAAATGTTCATAGTAATCATTATCTGTATCAGTTTTAAACCAAAAAGACACTGTACCTTCTAAAGCTTCTTCGAATTTAAATTGATAAATACACCCAAATGCTGCATTTTTAAAATCACCTATTGTTGGAACATTATTAATAACTTTTATTTCTGGAAATAAGGTATTTTTACTGGCATCCGCATTATTAACAATAATAGGCATTGCTTCTTTTCTTTTTATTCTGATAATATTATTTTTGCTATCATAAACGCTACAAATCAAATTAGAATTACCTTCATCAAAGAAACAATAATAATCATTACTAGTATTATTAACATCATATTTTAACTTTTGAATTTTTGCTTTTTTATTAGCATTTAGTTTATGAGAAGAAAATGTTTCTTTCATAATTTTATATTCATTATTTCTTATTGTTTTTCTTATTAAATTGTTATCTTCATCAATAACATTTACTTCTTCTAAATCATTAGATGTTACTTTTAATAGATTTCCATTAATATCATAAGTATATTCATATGTATCATTTAAAACTGAGTCATATATACTTTGTATTCTATTATGTTCATCATAATTCATAGATAACAATGTTGTTTTTACACCAGTA
>CALBGF010000168.1 GCA_937893635.1 uncultured Mollicutes bacterium
ACTTTTGGAGTATTATCTTCTACTTCCATAGTATCAAACAAATCCACATGTTCAATAACTGGTTTTTCAACTTTTTTAACTTCACTAACTGGTATTTCATCATAAATAGTTTTCGGTCTAAGTGCTTCTGGTATTTTTTCTAAAAGAGCAAGACGTAATTCTTCTTCTTTAGAAAAACGGACTTCTCTTTTTGATGGATGAACATTAACATCCACTAAAGCATAATCAACATAAAAATCCAATACTACAAATGGATATTTACTAGGTGGAATAAAATCATTATAAGCATCTTTTATAGCACCTTGTACTTTTGGCATATATACATTTCTACCATTAAGTAAAGTAATCATATAATATCTTGAAGCTTTAGCAATATCCGGTTTTCCTAAGTATCCTTTAACTTGATAATCAACAGCTTCAAATTCAAATGGAATCATCGATTTAGCGACACCATATCCAAAAATATTAGCAATAACTTCAAGCAAATCATTACGACCATTTGTTTGAAATTGACATTTACCATCAATATAAAATTTAATTGCTACTTCTGGATGTGCTAAAGCAAGACGCGACATTATCTCAATGCTATTAGCGTTTTCGGTATAATCAGTCTTTAAATATTTTAATCGAGCAGGTGTATTATAAAATAATTCTTCCACTTCAATAATTGTGCCTTTTCTTAATGGGGCATCTTTGGCTTCTATTTCTTCATTGATAATATTTAATTCCGTTCCTACTCCAGATCCTGTTGAAGTAGTAACTTTCATTTTAGATACAGAAGCAATGGAAGGCAAAGCTTCACCTCTAAAACCTAAAGTCTTAATTCTAAATAAATCAAAAGAAGAAGAAATTTTACTAGTTGCGTGTCGTTTAAACGCTAATAAAGCGTCATCTCGGTCCATTCCACATCCATCATCTTCAACGGTAATCTTTTTTCTTCCAGCTTCAATAATTGAAACACTAATATGTTTAGCACCAGCATCAATCGAGTTTTCGACAAGTTCTTTTAAAACACTACTTGGTCTTTCTACGACTTCTCCTGCCGCGATCATATTAGCAAGTTTAGTATCTAATACTTGAATACGCCCCATAATATCACTATCCTTTTATTTTCTTTTTAAGTTCATATAAATAATTTAAAGCCTCTAATGGTGACATACTAAGTGGATCAAGATTCTTGACTTCTTTAATCCATTCTTCTTCCAAAGGATCATTTTGAATTAAAACATTTCCCACAGAAGGAACACCTTTAGATTCTAATTCGTGTAATATTTCTTTTGCTCTACTTAATAATTCGTTTGGTAATTTAGCAAGACGAGCGACATTAATACCATAAGATTTATTCATTGTACCTTCTTTAATTTTATAAAGGAAAGTAATCTCATCATCATTTTCTTTAACACAAACATGAACATTTTTTAAAGCGGGTATTTCTTTATCTAATTCGGTTAATTCGTGGTAGTGAGTAGAGAACATTGTTTTAGCATGAATTCTTGCCGTAATATATTCAATAATTGCTTGCGCTAAAGCCATGCCATCAAAAGTTGCTGTTCCTCGACCTATTTCATCAAAAATAAGTAAAGAATTTTCCGTTGCATGACGCAAAGCATGATTTGTTTCATTCATTTCAACCATGAAAGTAGATTGTCCAGAAACTAAATCATCACTTGCCCCAATTCGTGTAAATATTTGGTCAAATACCATTAAATCTGCTTCTTTAGCTGGAACAAAGCATCCCATTTGAGCCATAACTACAATAATTGCTAATTCACGCATGTAAGTAGATTTACCACCCATATTTGGACCAGTAATAAGTAAAACATCTGTATTGCTATCTAAATTCACATCATTAGCCACATAGAACTTTTCTTTCAATACTTTTTCAATTACTGGATGACGTCCCTCTACAATATTTATTCTTCTTTCAAAGTTAAATTTTGGACGAATAAAGTTATTGCTTGAAGATACTTCCGCTAAAGAGACAATAACATCAATAACTGCCAAATTATTAGCCAGTCTTTGAATTAATTGTGTCTTATCTTGTACTTTCTTACGAATATCTAAAAATAAATCATATTCTAAACGCATTCTACGTTCATCCGCATTTAAAATAAGAGCTTCTTTTTCTTTTAATTCTTCAGTGATATAACGTTCACCATTAACAGTGGTTTGTTTACGTTGATATCCCCATTCATCTTTGATTTGATCTATTTGACCTTTAGATACTTCAATGTAATAGCCAAATACACGATTATAGCCAATACGTAAAGTTTTGATACCTGTGCGTTCTCTTTCTTTTTCTTCTAATTCCGCAACCCATTTTTTGCCACCATGCGATAAAGCAATTATTTCATCAAGTTCTTGTGAATAACCTGGCTTAAATATTCCGCCTTCTTTAATTGTAATAGGTGCATCTTCTGAAATTGCTTTTTCAATTAAATCTACTAAATCATCAAAATTTGAAAATTTATTAGCAATATCATCAATATGAGCATTATTAAGTTTACTTAAAGCATCTTTTAAAGCTGGTAAAGGTTTTAAAGAAGATTTTAATTGTAATAAATCTCTTCCGTTGGCGTTACCAAAAGAAATACGCGCAATTAATCTTTCTAAGTCGTATACTTCATCTAACATTACACGCACATCATTACGAATCATAAAGTTATCAATAAAACTTTGAATCATATCTTGACGAGCAATTATTTCATTAATATCAGATGATGGCTTAGAAATCCATTGCTTTAATAATCTTCCGCCCATTGCGGTCTTAGTATTATCAAGTAACCAATAAAGTGATCCATATTTTTCATCACTTCTAATTGTTCTTGTTAATTCAAGATTTAGTCTTGAATAAGCATCAATTTGTAAGGCTTTATTTGTTTTAATTACATGAGCAACTTGTAAATAATCTAAAGATCTTTTTTGTGTTTTTCTAAAATAATTAATCAAACGCATAATTGCACGCATTTGATATAAATCTTTAACTTCTTGTAAGACACCTTCAAATTCTAAAGTAATTTCATCATTATCTTCATAGGAAATTAATATTTTTCTTTTTGATGTAATTGTAGCAATTGCTTCTTTATCAAAAGTAGATTTAACAACAATTTCATGAGTTAAAATATTATCAAGTTCAGATATTAAACTACTAATATCTTTTTCAACATTCATAACATTAATTTCTCCTGTTGATAAATCTGCATACGCTAAAATATAGCAATAATCCGTTTCATCAACTGCGACTGTATAGTTATTATCGTCATTACTAACATCCATAAAAGCACCTGGAGTAATAATTTGAACGACATCACGTTCTACAAGTCCTTTTGCAGTTGCTGGATCTTCCATTTGCTCTACAATACCAACACGATATCCACGGTTGATAAGTTTTGCAATATAACTTTTAATAGCGTGATGTGGTACACCACACATTGGTACACGTTCTTCTACACCAGCATTTTTACCTGTTAATGCTAGTTGTAATTCCTTTGATGCAATTTTGGCGTCATCAAAAAACAGTTCATAGAAATCGCCTAAACGAAATAAAATAAGGACATCAGGGTTTGATTCCTTAATTTTTAAATACTGCATCATCATTGGAGAATATTTTTCTTTCATAACTTCACCTCAAAGAAAAATAATATTATTTTTCTATTAGTTTAATCATA
>CALBGF010000169.1 GCA_937893635.1 uncultured Mollicutes bacterium
AGAAGATGGTATTAGAAGAGAATTTGCGCCAAGTGAAACGAAAATTATTAGTAAAGAAGAATTAGATAAATTAACATATCAAGCTGGTGGCAGAGAATTAATGGCTAATTTTTTACAAATTCAAAATGCTGAATTGAGAGAAGAATTGGGGATTCATACTGAGCCAGAATATGACTATAGTGAAGAACAGATTGTTGATTTAATTCTTAAAGGTAGCTTAGATGCCTTCTTAGATTGTTTAGACTTTGCGCCAA
Source organism: uncultured Mollicutes bacterium (assembly GCA_937893635.1). Next base: position 255 of record CALBGF010000169.1, read on the forward strand.
TTGGTATCATTGATTTGATTAAAGAAATGGCAGTATTATTGCCAATGACAGATATGCGCAAGGCGGAAGCATTAAAAGAAAAGACAGGATTTGATTTGGCTGTAGCTTTAAGAAATAAAGAAGCGGAAGAAGCTGAAGATAAAGAAGGAAAAGAACCTGAAAGTGCTCCTGTAAGAAGAGTACAGACAACTACGGCTCCAAGTCGCAGAACTGAGCCATTAACTACAGAAGAAAAACCTAAGTATAAAGTAGTTAATACTGAAAAATAATATGTAAAATAGGAGGGCGAAAATAGGTGAGAACTAAATTTACTACTGTAATAGTTGAGCACAAATTTTACAGCTATTTATGATCGCTTTCTCGGAAAAATTACAGATGATATGTATTTGGAATTAACGCCACAAGATACTTTGAAAGATTTACAAAGATTATTGATTGATGCCATTCCTGGTTTTGAGTTTCCTAAAATAGATTTATATAATTACGAAACAAAATATGATATTATAGACTAGGATGATGTTGAAGAAAATGATTTTGTAATTGGTACAATCTGGAATGAATTAGATGAATTTGATCCTAATTTACCGCCGAAAGTGCTTGTGGAACGATCAACTTTTGGAGTAGAACTGACTTCAGAAGAAATAAATATACTTGCCATTTTAATGATGACTGGTTGGTTATAGAGATAGATTACTTCTATTGAAAACACTCGAATGAAATTCTCGGGGTAGATAATCCTGCCCTCTTTGTTAGTAATAATAAAGTAATAAATTTTAGGAAAAACTGGAACCCTGAAATGGGAATCAGAGCGGAAGTCTTAGTTTAAAAGCTATTGACACGCGCAGAGCATAGAAAGGAAAACTTAAATGTCAAAAATAACAGTTCCAAAAGAATTGGAAGAACAAATTATTAATTTATATGTTCACAAAACATATACTCGAAAATAGATTAAAACAGAATTAAATTTACCTTTTGGTGATTCGGTAATAAAAAGAATTTTAAAAGAAAATAATGTGCCGATTCGCACTAATCCCGGAGCACAAAAAGGTGGCCGTAAAAAACAAGAAGTTGATATTGAAACTCAAAAACAAATTATTGGTCTATATAATAAAGGTTATGGATTATCAAAAATTGTACAAGAGTTAAATTTACCTTTTAGCTTTGATAAAGTTCGTACAATTTTACAAGATAATAATATTCATATACGTAATGTAAAAGAATCAGCGCAAGTAAAAGAGATGTCCGATTTGCGAAAATATAAAGTAAATGATGATTATAATTTTGAAAGTCATAATGGTGCTTGGATTCTTGGTTTTATCGCGGCAGATGGATATTTACCGATTACGCGTGGAGCAAAAAATAAAGTAGTTATTACTTTAGCTCGTAAAGATGAAGAGATTCTTGAACGAATTGCTCAAGAAATAGAGTATACAGGAAACATTATACAATTTGATAATAATGGTTTCCCTAGTTCTTCTTTATCTTTTACATCAAAATCCTTAAGGCAGAAAATTGAAAAATATGGAATAGGTAATAATAAAACATTTAGATTAGATAAATTGCCTAATCTCCCAGAAAAATATATGATTGATTTTATTAGAGGTTTTTTTGACGGCGATGGTTCAATTTTTGAACCTCAAGGTAAAAAAATAAATATGAATCTTGTTTGTGCCAGTTTTAACTATTTAAAAGAAATAGCTAAATTTTTACATGATAAATATCAATTAAGTATGCCAACAATTCATTCTTAG
>CALBGF010000170.1 GCA_937893635.1 uncultured Mollicutes bacterium
AAAGGCGCATTTGAGCATTGAATTTCAATTAATAAATGTTTCTTATCGCTTTTATTGATAATATCATCAATACCATTAATTTCTTCTTTTTCAACTAATTCTTTAATTTTTGTAATTAAAGGCTCTACATAAGTTTGATAAGGAAGTTCTGTAATAAGAATATTATTTCCTTGAACTTCAGTTTTTGCGCGAACTACTACTTTTCCTTTTCCAGTAGAGTAGATAGTAGGAATGTCTTTTTTATTAATAATTATTCCTCCTGTTGGATAATCAGGATAATAATTATTCGTATCTAAAATGCCCGAGGTGGTATACTTGTTGATGAGCGTGACAGTCTCCTTGAGGTTGAATAAAGTCCAGTGATTGGCAACGGTCACGCCAATGCCTTGAGATCCGTTAATCAACAACCTCGGCAATACCGCAGGCAACACCTCCGGCCATTCTTTATCCTCAGAGAAATTAGGAATCATTGGAACATTTTTCTTTTTAATTCCTTCAAACATTCCTTGTTCAATAACAGGACTAAGTCTTGCTTCCGTATATCTTGATGATGCTGCTTCTGGACCAATTACTTGATTGCCGTTTGATCCATGGAAATCAACTTCTGGAATATTATTAATCCAAGGCTGGCTCATGCGAACAAAAGTATCATAAATGGCAACGTCCCCGTGCGGCCACCAGTCGGCTATTACGCCCCCGCTGACCTTAGCACTTTTTACATGCGGCTTTGAAGAAGTATATCCTTTAGTATAAAACTCCCAAAGACAGGCTCTCTGGCCCGGCTTCAAACCATCTCGCACATCTGGGAAGGCTCGTTGGCTATTGGCTTCATAAGCAAAATCTATAAAATTTTGGTGTAGTTCTTTAGTAATATCAATAGACATCATTAGCCTCCTCACTATATTTTAATATATATTCTCGTCTTGGCGGCACTGAAGGCCCCATGAAGATTTCAAATAATTTTTCTGTTTCTTTAGCATCTGCTACAGTAATTTGTTGAACGTTTCTTGTCTCTGGTTCAAGTAAACATTCACCGAGTTCATGCGAATCTTGTTCGCCTACGTGTTATTCCAATATTTCTATTGGCACTGACTATTTCTTCTGCGCAATTGCGCAGGCTACCGTTTCCCCGTTTAACTAACTTCGTTTCCTAAAATTAGAGTGCGTACCAATAGCACCGGTACTCCCCGACAAAGGGGATAGTCGATACAGGCTTAGAAAATTTCTTCCCAATGAGCTGGAACTAATAAATTAGGAACTGTGCCAGCAATTTTATCATTGGCTAAATGTCGTGTTAAAGTGGTTGCTCCACACCCTGCCCATCTAGCCGCGGCACTGATTGATTTGAAAATTTTACCAGTTTCTATATTTTTTACTGTTCTACCCTTATATTTTACTTTAGAAATTGCTTTTGGATCTGCTATATATCTTTCTACGGTTCCATTATCTCTATGATATTTTTTAGCAATAGCATTTATAGTTAATCCATTATTATAATCTATTAGCCAAAGATCAATTTCATCTTGTTTAATTGCTCGATCTAAAGATGATAAGCCTATTTGATCTTCTGAATGTCCTATATGACTTTTATGTATTGCTTTATTTTCTTCAGTATAAACATCTGTATGAATATCAGTCCAATTTTCACAATTCCATACTTTTAATAAACAACGTTCTGTAATTCCTCTTTCCAGAAAAGGTTGGAAAGCATCTTTTCGTCTAATACCGTTTCCATAAGCTTCTCTTAATTCCCAAACATCTTTTTCTGTTAAAATTGCTCGTGGATGGTCTTCTCCTTTTAAAGAATTACCTCCAATTGTTCTATTATAACCATTATTATATGAATCATAATATTTTATCCAATATTTTTCACGTTCATCAATAATATTTAAAGAACATTGTTCAATTATTTCAAAAGTAAAATTTTCAATTCCATATTTTTTAATAGCTAAATCTATACCAGTTCCTTTTTCAGCTCGATATTCAGCGTCATAAATATGCTATTGATATCGTTTTTCAATATTATTGCTTTGACCAATATAAATTTTTCCATTAATTTTATTCTAATATTTATAAATACCTATACTCATTATATTTTCCTTTCCCACGAGACTATCGTGCCTTAAAAAGTTTTTTCTTTCATTATAATATAAAAATTAAACTAAGTCAATTCACCAAAGTTCACCAAACTTTTTAAGGTTTAGACTCCCTCGTTAGCCGCTTTAAGCGACCCCCATGGTGTTGGGAAAAGCAACTAAGGGCCAGACTAACTCGTACCCTTTATTTCTATTAATTAAATATTTTTCGTTAATATGTTGTTTTTTATATTCTTCTAATTCATTGTTATCTCTAAGATAAATATATTCATTTTTCTTAGTGGTAATTCTAAACAAAGGTGGAACTGTTGCGTAAATATGTCCATTAATAACAAGCTCTGGACACAATTCCCAGAAAAGAGTTAACAAAAGGTTCTTAATAGCTTCACCATCGGGATCCGCATCAGCAGCTAACATAATTTTTCCATAGCGAAGCTTGTGTTCATCATAAGTTAATTTAACAGTTTTAGGATCAAATTCTAACCCTAATGCCTTAATTAAATTAACTACTTCTTGATTAGCTAAAAGCTTATCTGAAGAACATTTGCGCGCTGAAATAACTTTTCCTCGAACTGGAAAAATAGCTTGGTATTCGGCATTACGAGCACCAACCAATCCACTTGCGGCAGAATCACCTTCCGCTATGAACAGCTCGCATTCAGCTCTATTTTTACTCCAACAGTCAACCAATTTAGTCGGTAAATTTAAGAAATTTTTATTTTTCTTTTTACCTTCAATATTGCGCACCGCATCTTTAGCTTTTTTCGCTTTCTCTCTAGCGCTTCGCGCAAGTAAAGCCTTTTCTACTATAGCTTTTGCATCTTTTGGATTTGTATCAAACCAAAGCTTTAATTCTTTAGACGCTAATCTTTGTACTGCCGTTCTAGCTTCCGCAGAACTCAATATGTCTTTGGTTTGTCCGCTAAATACTGGGTCGGGCATTTTAAAAGAAAGAATTAAGGTTAAACCTTCTTTTAATTCTTCTCCGGTTAAATTACTATCTTTATCCTTTAAAAGATTTTTTTCTCTAGCATATTCATTAATAGTTTGTGTTAATGCTGTTCTAAAACCAGTTAAATGCGTACCGCCACTATTTGGAATTGAGTTAGTAAATAATTTATAAGTATCTGTAAAAGAATCATTATATTTTAATGCTACTTCAATACCAATTTGACCTTCATTACTTTTAGCATAAAATAATGAAGTAATGGCAGTTTTCTTTTCAAATAAATCATCCATATAGTCTTTAATACCATTTTTAGATGATATTACTTCTTCTGGTTTATCTTGATATTTAAATTTAAAAGTTAAACCAGGAGAAAGATAAGATAATTCAATAAGAGTTTTTCTTATCCAATTATAATCTACTTCAGTAGTTGCTTTAAAAATTTCTGGATCAGGTTTAAATTGAATAGAAGTGCCGTGTTCGCCATCGCGCCACTTTTCTTCTTTATAATCAATTAATTTGCCTTTTTTAAAATGCGCTTCGGCGCGTTTGCCATCTCGTACGGAACTAACACTGAATTCTGCAGATAGCGCATTCGTCGCCTTTGCTCCAACTCCATTGAGTCCTCCGCTAGAGTTGTAACCAGTTCGCCCTGATGAATCGAATTTAGCACCAGTGTGAAGTTTTGTAAATACGTTAACTAAAGTTTCACTACCATCTTTAGCTTTACCAAACGGAATGCCACGTCCATTATCAGTAATTGTAATAAAATTAGTATTAATAGAAACAGAGCATTCATTACATTGTCCATTTAAATATTCATCTATTACATTAGAAATGATTTCAAGTGTAATATGATGGACACCTTCTTGCTCCGTCGAGCCGATATACATTCCACTTCTGAGACGTATAGCTTCTATACCTTCAAGAGTTTTAATACTCTTAACATCATAGTTCAAATGATTTTGCCTCCTTTTTTCTTATTCTATATATATTATATCATTTTTTAATAAAAAAGTCAAAAATTTGCTTAAAATAAAAATATTTGGTATAATATAATTAATGAAAGGAGATAATATGATATATTTTTCAATTCCAGGTTTTATTAAACATTATGAACTTAATAAACGATTGCTTACTTTAAAAAATACAGAGCCAGATAAATTTTATGATGATGTAATTATTGATTCTATATACGATAGTTTTCCAGGATGTATTTGGAATGGAGGCCGGCGCAATGCAGATCCTTTAATTCCTCCAAAAGATATTTCAGAAATAATTAGAACTTTTAATCTATTTAATACATCAATACGTATTACTTTCACCAATGGACATTTAACTGACAATCATTTATATGATACTTTAGGAAATGCTATTTTAGAGTATGCAAAAGATAGTTTAATAAAAACTGGTATTAATATTAATTCAGATTTATTAAAACAATATATTGAGTATAAATATCCTAATAAGTTTTATTATAATTGGTCTGCGACCAAATGTTTGCGCACAGTAGAAGATATTAATTTTTATTCTTCTGGAAATGATAGTATAGTGCCATCTTATATGTTTGTTAATAATAATTTTAAATTATTACAACAATTAGAGTACCCTGATAAAATTGAATTAGTGGTAGATGAAAATTGTTTAAATTATTGTCCTACTTATTTAGAGCATTATGCAGAATTTGATAAAGAAATTTTATGTCAAGATAATTATGCTGATGATTTTTTATGTGATTGTTATCAAAAAGATAATTATTATGAAAGAAGAGTGGGAAAACGTCATAATATTTCTATAGAAGAAATTAGAGAAAAATATTTATCTTTGGGATTTAATAAATTTAAAATCGCTGGTAGAGAAGAACTTCCATTCAATTTAATCGAAAGCTATACAAGATATTTTGTTAAGCCAGAATGGAAAGATTATATAAGAAATGATTTACTTTTTACTGTTTATGTATAAAAAAAATAAGCGGGTTTAATAACCCGCTTATTCATCATCACTTGTTTCATCATCAGAAGAATCACTATCTGTAAATTTACCGCTAATAAAATTAGCTAAGTCTTTAACACTTGGTATTAAAATAATTACTGTGCCTGTGCCTACAACAAATTTACAAAAATTTAAAACTAAATTAAGCCAAGCTATTGCATCAATGCTCATAGCGTTTAAAACAGCGCCATAAATAATAGCTATTGTACTTACAAAAAGCATATAAACAAAAGTAATTTTTCTAGTTCTCCATGCTTTCCACGGTTTATTTTCTAACCATTTTTTCATTTTTTCACCTCTGAACAATAGTTTTTAGTTTCGCCTTTTAAGCAAATCCAACCTTTATATTTTTCGCTGTATCCCCAATTATTTCTAATTTTTGTAACAGTGAAAGTAACTCCTTTTTTAATTTTGCCAATTACTTTTGTGTTTTTAGTTGTATAACCATCTCTAATATTTAATTGTTGATTAGTTATGTATTGTTTTTCTATAGATTGATATTTAGAAAGATATTTCATATTAACCCATTCATTTTTACCAATCATTGCCCAATTTCCTTTAGTCGCAGTAATATGGACTTCTTCATTAAACGCAGCCTTGCGCACTACCTTGTTGAACGTCGAAGCGCCTGTGCGCACCTTTAAACCAGTGGTAGAAGAAACATACATTTCTAATACACTTTTTTTTCTTTCGGGCTTAATGCCATTCTTTTTAATGTCTTCTGGAACTGTAATGATCCAATATCCATTACATTCACTAGTTAATAAAGACCATTTAGCATGTGTGCGGCGTTTAAGTGTAGAGTTAGGATCATTAATAAATACATATTTATTTTCATATCCATAAGCAAGAATGAAATGACCGCCGCTAGTCCAATTGCCTTTATGCATTATACAAATTACCCAATTACCATTTTTAAGAGCAGTTAACGCCTGATCTTTACTTGTGGTTTGTTTACAAGTAATTCCATATTCTTTAAATTGCGCATTAAAATAACTCCAATATGTTCCTACATTTGCCACCATACCATGATTCATTGACCATTGGCAAGTATCTACTGGAGTTACTCCATTATTTTTAATTGATTGAATAACCATTGCGGCACAAGTCGGTCCGCAGCCGGAACTACCGATGGTCATTCTACTATTTCCTTTTGGGCCATATTTCTTTTTTGCCCATTTAGTATCAGTTTGATAATAATTAATAGGTTGTATCATATAATATCACTCCTTTATTGTAATAAAAAAGTGAGGAGTAAAAACTCCTCACATCTGATCTGCTATCGCAGCCAATTCACTTCTATAAACAGTTTGTAAGCTTACTTTTCCAAATAAATCTGAACCTTTAAATACTTCAGTAGCTCTGCGCAAACCATTATTTAAACCACCATATTCTGGTAAATCTAATTGAGCTTCCACATCTCCGTCAAGAATTACTTGACAATTTTCTCCTGCTCTTTGTAATGCTAATTTCATTAGGTCAATACTCATATTTTGAGCTTCTGTAATATAAATACAAGCATTTGAATCAGTGCCGATATCTATACCTCGGCAATCAGCCATAGGAATTAAAATGATTTGTTCTCTTTCTATCATTTGTTCTAAATAAGAACGGTCGCCTATTTTCGCATTTAGGAAATTCCCTATGGAAGAGTCAAGGAGCTTGTCGTTGCGCGACCCGGGATAGAAACCTAGTTTCGCCGCACCCCTAACAGCCACAGGATTACAAAGAATATATAGTTTATCTATATTGCCACGTTCCATCTAATTAAAAATATAAGCCATAGAAATTAAACTTTTACCAGAGCCAGGCTTACCTTCTAAAATTGTCAACTAATTATGAAGTAATGAGTCAAATGCCATTCTCTAATACCAATCTTTTGGTTTTACTTCACCAAACTATCTTGATTTTAAAGGTGTGTAATTTACTGGCGCATATTCTTCACCATTCCATTTTCTTACGTCAACAATTTCTTTTGTTTTAATATCTTCGATAAGTATATATTGATTTTTTAATAGATTAAAAGTATTGGTATGAAGATTAGAATAAAATTCACTCATTGTACCTTCATCCATTGCTACTTCAATATATCCTTTATATTCTGCATAATCTTGTTCATCATTAACTTTACTAATGCAACCATCGCCAAAAAATAAATTAGCTATATGCTTTAAGCATAAATCATTAGTAATAAAGTTAACATCGTCTGGATGAACATTATAATCATACCAAAAAGCAGTTGCCAAAATGCGCATATCATCAGTAATAGTTAATGATTTTTCTACAATAGGTTCAAGCATTTTTTCATTAAATATAATAACTTCCACATAATCTGGATGTTCTTCTAAAAATCTTAATAAAACTCGTGCTTGATATTTAACTTCAGGTGATTTGTTCATAGAAGTCTTAATATTTTCTAACTCTTGAAGAGTAACGGAAGAAATAATAATATTATCTTCTTTCTTTATATTGTTACCTTTCAAAAGCAGGCTTGATGTGTCATAAAAATTGAACATTATCATCTTTCCTTTGCTAATAAAATTTTGAGATTTTATCTCTATTATATTTAACTTTCTTTATCTTCAAATTGTTTTAGACTGTCCGAAAGTGTCTTGTCCACTTCTCTATTATGTCTAATTTTTTTATAAAAATCATCTTTAGCATTAATATAATCTCTTAATTCATGAGATTTCATTTCAATATGATTTTTAATTATTTTTAAATCTGACTCTTTCATTTTAATTTGCCGATTTAGCATGCGCGCTTCAT
>CALBGF010000171.1 GCA_937893635.1 uncultured Mollicutes bacterium
AAATTAAGTGAAGATAAAGTAACTGGACAAGTAATTAGTAACAAATTTACTGGTGTTGATGCTATTGATGGTGCTTCTTTAGATGGAATTGAAGCTAATGGAACGGATAACGGAATTAAATTTATTTCTCGAAGTGAGTTCCCAAATCCGTTTGAATATAAAAATACTGAACCTCGTGCTATAACAGATATTGTAAAAGAAATGAATGTTATGACTAAAGAATGGGCACAAGATTGGGATAATGCCGAAACTGATGCATATGGTAATCCAGTTCATAACGAAAAAGTAACTTGGAATGCAAAAAATGGCTTAAAAGTATTTGAAAATGGACAAGTTACAGAATTAGGTTTAAAACTTGGTAAAGATTATAACAATCCAGAATGGGAAAAGGTACTTGACCAATTAAGCATTAGTGAAGTTACTAATATGATTGGACCTTCTTATGGAACTAGTGCTTTAAGTAGTATTGGTAAACCATTCTTAGCGGAATATGATGGACCTTCACAAATTCGTGGCTTTACTGCTGCACCAAGAGGAACTGGTTATCCTTCACAAACAATGTTAGCCCAAACATGGAGCAAACAATTAGCTTACCAATTTGGTTTATCTTATGGTAGTGATATGGGTACACTTAATGTCAGTGGTACTTGGGCACCAGGATGTAATATTCATCGTTCTCCATTTGGTGGAAGAAACTTTGAGTATTACTCTGAAGATACATTCTTAACAAGTGAAATGGCTTATAATGCTAGCCGCGGATTTAAAAATACTGGACGTTATGTTTATTTAAAACACTTCGTTTTAAATGATATGGAAGTTGGACGTATGTGGATGTACACATGGTGTAGCGAACAAACATTACGTGAAACATATTTAAAGGCATTTGAAAAATCTATTAAAACAGGAACCGCAAACGGAATTATGACAACTTATGGTCGTATTGGCGGATGTTACACTGGCGGAAGTGAAGCCCTAATTGCGGGTGTTGTTCGTACAGAATGGCAATTTAATGGTGCGATTATTTCTGACTTCTCTAACGATAATAGATTTATGAATGTTGACCATGGTATTCGTGGTGGTAGTGATTTAGGCATGGGTTGTAAGTTAAACAATGCTTCTACACCATTTACTTTAGAATATTCATCTTCTTCAAGTAATCGTCTTCAATATCGTTTACGTGAAGTTGCACATCACGTCACATGGAGTTGGTTAAATTCTATGTATGCTCAATCAATCTATGATCCAAGCAAAGATGGAACTAGTGTTGTATTATCAACAAAAACTATTGAACCATGGATGTGGTGGCGTGCTGTAATTGTGGATTTAGATGTTTTAGTAGGATTTGGTTGTTTATTCTGGACGTATTGGTTATTTAGAAAAAAACTAATGAAAGAGGAGAAATAAGACAATGAAAAAGAAACAAATTGAAAAAATATCTATTCTTTGTGCTTTTGGTGCATTAATAATTACATTAGGCGCTATACCTCTTGGTAGTTATTTAGGCTATAAGAATTATGTTGATCGCATTAACGCTAATAGCAGTTCAGTTAATAAACCAAGTACAGAAATTCCTTCTGATCCAGTTTTAATTGGAATCGAAGCTCGTCTTAAAGATGGTGTTGGCTTTTATGATAATGGTAAGGCTAATCCTAGTAAAGATGATTTCAATGTTGTTGGTATATATTCCATTGGTAAAGATAAAAATATCGAAGAAAATTTATCCGATAAACAATATGAAATGACTGTACCAGAGAATTTTAATATCAATGGTGGAACAATTACATTTAAACATGGCGATTTTACTTTTGATTATGTAGCAAAACTAGAAAAAGTTAAGCCAGTTAAACTAGAGTTTACATCCAATCCTTATATTGTTACTTATCAAGAAGGTGACCAATTTAATAAAGATGGCGTTTTGGGAAACATTATTTATAATGACGGTTCGACTAAAGAATTTAATTCAAGTTGGCTCGGTATTGAAAATATAAATAATCTTACTACTAATGATAAAAATGTACGCCTTTCTTACACTATTGATGGTGTAACAGTATATGGAGAAGTTGAAATCAAAGTCTTAAGTAAAGCTGAATTTAGTAATGGTGAGTTAATTAAACTTACCACTACTGGAGATAGTTATATTGAAGAAGGTAAGAGTTTAGCTTCGGTTGAAACTGAAGTTCGTGCAGTATATGAATCAAGCAATAAAGTGTTATTAAGTAATGAAGATTTAGAAATTGCTAATTCTTCTAATATTGCAAAATTTGGTAAAGAAGAAGTACTTTTCGTAAATTCTAAATCAAATGTTAATGCTGCATTAAAAATTAATCCATATATAAGTAAAACTATTGATTTAACTACACTAGGAACACTAAAAAATGGTAAATCTTATTCAGTAGTTAATGGTAATATTACTTTAGAAAATAATGTAACATACTTAGATGGATTTAAAGCTAATGATGTACTTACATTCAATGTCAATTCATCAAATAGTTGTAAAACAAGAATTATTTTAGATGTCGCTAACGAATACATTGTTAAAAATAGTGATACATCTTATAGTGCTAAAGATTTATATTTAAATAACATTATTGATTTATTTGTTAATAGCAAAGACACTTCAATTAGTGATTCTGTTATTATAAATAGCATTGGAGAATTTAGTGATTTAGATAAAGGTTCTAATGTTTATCAAAAAATAGTAATTGATAATGTTAGCTTGAAAAAGGGTAATAATAATATTCAAATTAGATTTAAAGAGCAAGAACGCAAAAACTATTTGGATGCATCTCCAGCATTCAAATTAAAAGATTTAAAACTTGCTACTAAAGGATTTAAAGAATCTTATCAATTAGGTGAATATGTCTTAGCTTGTAAAAATGAAGAATATGCTCCAAATTACACAATTGAAAAATATGATAAAATTTCTATAAGTTCACCAGTTGGTCAAATGATTCAAGGCTCTTGTATAATTGGAGACTATGTTTATTACTTAACTGTTAGCGGTGGAAATCAAAACGGCGCACTTGTTAAATACAATCTTTTAACAGGTGAAAAGGTTAAAGAAAGTGAAAAAATTAGTTTGTCTAATGAAGTAAATTGGACTGCTGAAAATGTAGGTAATATTGCATATTTTAATAATTTAATTTATGTAACAAAGGTAGATGGCACTTTAGTAACTATTAATCCAGAAACATTTGCTGTTGATACAAATCCAACTAATCCATTTAAAGGTATTGGCGTGACAGAAAAAATATTATCTATGGAAGCAAATAAATATGAGCAAGAATATATGGCAGTAATTGAAACTACAGGACGAAAATATCTACAATTTTTTGATCGTAAATTTGAAAAGATTGCGGATAAAAGCATCACATTAGAAGATGTAAATGGCTATAAATTCCAAAGCACATATTCTAATGATAAAGTTATATATGCGTTATATTCGACGAATGGAACGCACGAACTTAAAATTGTAATGTATGATTGGAATGGTAGTAAAATTCAAGATTTCTCTATTGCTGGTGGCACTGATAGTCTTGGTGTTGGCGAAGTTGGCGGCCAAGATAATTTACAAAACATGTTTGAATACAATGGAGATTTATATATTGGATGCTTAGCATGGGGCTCTAGCAAATCTATTATTTATAAAGTTCAATTTGATACAAGTATGTTTAGTGTAACCACTCAATTAAACT
>CALBGF010000172.1 GCA_937893635.1 uncultured Mollicutes bacterium
CATCATTTCCAGATTGAGCATACATAATTGAGGTTTCAACTGTTGGAGTTACTACTTCGTCTGTTTTTCTAATTCGCTTAATGTTATTTTCTTTACTATATAAGTCGGTTGCAGATTCTTCAAATCCATTTGATTTTATTTCACTTTTATTAACAATTATACCCGCTGTTAATAATGTGGCGCTTAATGCAAATAATGCTAATTGTTTTTTCATATTACTCACCACCTATAAAGTTTCATCTGGTTCTGATGTAATAATATCTAAATTACTATCAACTTTAGATACACATATTACATCTTCAACACTAATTGTTACAACATTTAAACTCGGCTCTAAATAATTTTTTTTCATTTTAATGCTCCTCTTTATTTGTGCATATAACGGCATCGCAAAATGCCGTTATATTTTTAATTATTTATTATTCAATTCGTCTAACTCTTTTTTCTTGTTAGCAAGTTGCATGTTTAACGCTTGAATATCTTTCTTTAAAGACTCTATTCGTTTTTCTTTTGCTAATCTTTGTCTTTCTTTAGCCCGTTCATTAGCGTAACTATCATCTTTTTCCACGCTTACAGAATCATAAGCTAATTTTTTAGGTTTTAAGATGAAGAATACCGCTAATCCGATTGCGCTAACAGCGACAACATCTAAGGCAATTAATACTGGAATCCACCATGCAAACACTGATTCAGTTGTACGAATACCTACTTCTACTGAATAACGTGAATCTTCTCCAGCAGTGTGTGTCTTAGCATATTGATATGTATCAATGTATGTAAAGATAATATTTTTAGCTGCAGTTCTTGCACAAGCCATACTTGTAGCGTCAGATGTATTTAAAGGTGCTTGGTTTCTACCCTTAGTTGGGTTAAGCCACATATCATTACCAGCTCTTACACCTTGTTCTGGGTTCATTGCGCCTAATCCACCACCTGCAGAGTAGTCAGTAATAACTGTTCCTCTAAATCCCCATTCAGTACGTAATATTTGTGTTAAGCAAGGATAAGAAGCACCTGCCCAAATACCACCAACACGGTTAAACGCTGACATAATTGCATTTGCGCCGCCTTCTTTAACCGCAATTTCAAATGGTTTTAAGTAATTTTCACGAAGGTTTTGTTCCGTTACCCATGTGTTTAATCCACCTGGGTTTGGTCCTGGTTCAGAAAGAACAAAGTGTTTTAAGTAGCAATATAATCCATTAGTTTTAGCACCACGAATTACTTCTGCTGCTAATTTTCCTGAAATTACACCATCTTCACTATAATATTCATAGTTTCTTGCTGTATATGGTGAACGATGTAAGTTAACGCCTGGAGCATACCAACCATTAACGCCAGTTGCTTGTGCTTCAACGCCCATAGATAATCCCATATTGAATGCTAATTCACTACTCCAAGTACAACCAATTAATGTTTCACTTGGATAAGCAGTCCATTTTGATTTAGCGCCAGAATCAGTTGGTGATAATACATTAGCGTTAAATCCGGCTGGACCATCAGTATCATACGCTCTTGCTTTACCAATAGATTCGATAGCTTGCGTTTCAAATCCACCATCTTCAACAAGTGTTGTGTAATCATCAAGTGACATTTGATCTAACAATGTTTCCCAAGTTGCACTATTATAATTTGATAAATCTTTAAACAACTCTTCATTAGCTTTTAACTTAGTTCCATTACCTTCTAAATCAGCTTTAGAAGCCTTAGAACCATCTTCTTTAGTTACTAATCTTAAACCACTATCAACGCCGGTAGTAGGCATTGTGTTTGTATCATATACATCATTAATTTTGGTAGCCTTACCGCCATCACCAGTAGGATTTTTAGCATGTTCAGTTGGGAATGAAGTAGCAAAATCACTACGTGTCATATAACTAGCAGCATTTACTGAACTACCATCAACTGGTAAGCCAAGATAAGCACTTTCACCTGTCATTCTATTCTTAACAAATTGATTGGTTTTTGGATCCATTTTATAAGTAATACCAATATTTTTTCCAGCACTTTCAACTTTATAAGTTAAAACATTATTATCACATTTCTTTAAGTTATGAGAGTCAGTCATGAATTTTATTTCATAATTTCCTGGTTCTAATTCGTAACCCGTAAATCCATTATTATTTTTATCATAGCAATCATAACTTGCCATATCATAAGCATTAAAAGATAATTTTAATGTTTGACTTTGTCCTGGTTTTAATTCCGCTGTTTTACCAAACGCTACTAAATTTGCAGAAGATTTTTCAATTCCGCCTTTTGTATAAGGAGGGTTTACATAAATTTCAACTACATCTTTTCCAGCAACACTACCTGTATTAGTAACAACTACTTCAAATTCTAAAGTTCCTTTTTTAGTAATTGTAGTATCAGTAGTAACGGCATTAATTTCCCAATCAAATGTGGTATAGCTTAATCCATAACCAAATGGATATTGGACAACACCATCATAACCTTTACCATAGCCATTATTAACATTTTTCCAATATCCTTCCGTATCAGCGGTTTCATACCACTTATAGCCAAAATAGATATCTTCAACATATTGAATATGGCTTCCTTGTTTTATGTAGTTAGCGTACGATGCAGCCGTTTCCGGATCATAAGCATATGTATCAGTTACTTTTCCAGATGGATTTGCTTTTCCCCATAAAATATCAGGAATTGCGCAAGCACCTGATTGACCTGTTAAACCAATATACAAAGCCGCATTAACATTATCGCTATCAACAATTCCTAAATGCATCGTATTACAAGAATTGATAAGCACAATGACATTATCAAAATTTTCATGTGCCATCTTAATTAATTCATCTTCATACTTAGATGTTTCTAAGTAAGTTCTTTAATCATCTGTTTCTGTACCTTTTTCTGTTCTTAATGATTGAGTTAAAGGAATTTCTCCAATATTTTCTCCACCATTTCTACTTAATACAATAATAGCTGTATTTGAGAATTCTTTAGCATTTTGTAGCATTGTATCTGTATAGAATTCACGAGATGGTTCCGCTAATAGATAAGGTGAACCTGTATTATTTTCACGTGATCCTAATTTAGCAGAATCATAAGCAGATAAAATTTCTTTATTATATTCAATGCCTGCTTTTTCTAAAGCGCCTGTTAAATCAACTCTTTTATCAGCGTTGATAGTGGAAGATCCACTACCAATACCTCTTAATAAAAATCCTTTTGTTGCAGCATAACCAAATAGATTAACTTTTGTAGTTTCTGCACTTAATGGTAAAGCTTTATTACCATTTGTTAAATTGCCGTTTTTAAGTAATACAATACCTTCTCTTTCAAGTTCTTGGCATAATTCGTCACCAAGTGCAGAAGCCTTTTCTACTTCTTCACCATCGAAAGATACACCATTACCACATAAAGCTTTAGTGATAACGCCACTATAAGTATCGCATACAATATTACCAGCAATAATTCCGCCTAATAAAACTCCTAAACCAACTAGTCCAACAATTTTACCAGGTCCTAATTTTGCTATTTTCATATATATTTAACTCCTTAATTAGTCTTTGAATTGTACTTCGAATTTATCAATATTTACTGTTCCTGATCCGCTAGTTCTATCACCAGTAAATGGCATATCGCCAATTAATTCAATGCTAATTACATTATCTCCTTCTAATAAATCCATTTCGCCAAAGGCAACATCAATAAAGTTTACCCAAGCAAAAGGATTATAAGTATAAGTGCCATCTTCATTAGGTTCAGTAACGAATCCTGGTAAAATTACATCATCAGCAATTTCTACTTTTTTACCATTTGCAGTTGCACTAATCATTTTATTTAATTGAATATCCCAAGTTTCTAATGGCTTCCA
>CALBGF010000173.1 GCA_937893635.1 uncultured Mollicutes bacterium
TTCTACCACTAATATAAATTAGTGTTGGTAAAAAGGCATCCGATTATAAAAGTTTGTTTCCGATTAGTAATTCTGACATTCTCTTATAAAGAGAATACATGAAAAAAGTGTCTAATATTTAATATTTATTTAAAAAATATTTTTTTAATATTTAATTAAAATTTATCTAAGTGATATTAAATATTTTTCAACATTTATATATTCAATACCATTTTCTAAAACAACATTATTTCCACGGTAAATTACAACTCTTTTTGTAATTTTTCCATATCTTAATTCTGTTTTCTTTATTTTTTCATCATCTATTAAATGGCGATATTGTTCTTTTACTTGCTCTTTGCTATGTTTTATTTCATAAATTTCGCAAGTTGTGTTTTCATTATCCACTACTACCATATCAAATTCGCCAACAGCAAATTGAAGTTGAAAAACTTGTTTCTTGGGATTAGAAATCTTTGTTTCAAGTAATACGATATCTTCCATCATTCTACCTTTTATGTCACTTAAAATTCGTTCAATAATTATATTTCTTTCATCTGCTGAAATATCTTGAAATTCTTCATCCATTAATAATGATTGTATTAGTTCTTTTGCTTGCGAATAACGCATTCCTGGTTGACTAAAAACAGTTTTAAAATTATTTGACTTTTCAACTGGTATTGTTTGAATTTCTATATCCATTGTTAAATCCAAGGCATCAAGATATTCTTTAATTTCTTTTTTATGTTCTTCAGTAATAACTATACTCTGTTCTTCTTTATTTCTTATTTCAAGTAAATTTTTAAGGCGCTCAGTAAATTCTTTTTTATTAATTCGATCTAAAACATCATTGGGATTTTCTCTATCATTTCGCAAGTTTTTTGCTGAAATTCCTAAATCATGAGAAATAAAATCTCGTGTCAAAACATCTAAAGTAAAATGATGATTAACATCTTCTACTACGCGATTAATTGCACTAGTTAATTCGTTTTTTTCATATAAATCATAAAGAGCACGAAAATGTCCACCATATTGATAATATTTAAGAGAATGTTGAATATTTTTTGCTATTGCGCTATCGACATACTCATCAACACTTTTTTTGTTTGCAAAAGTAGATTTTTCATTGTAATTAACTCCACCGATGCTCATTGTTCCACCATAACAAATATATTCATCAATTCCTTTTATTCCAAGAACTTCTTCAAATTCTTTATAAGGAATAAATGTTGTATGAATTAAAATAGCACGATCATATAACTGTTCATCTTCAGAAAAGAAAAATCCTAATGAGTCCGTACCAGATAAAACAATTTTCATACCACAACTAGCAAATATATCCGAAAATAAAGCAGCGCCTTCAATAAAATCTTCAATAAGCGTTACTTCATCAATAAACACATATTTATAGCCATTATTCATCAAATATTTTAAATCTTGATTTATATCACTTAATCCAATTCCAAGTCCAACATGAATGAATGCAGTTTTTGAAAAATTTTCTTCGTTCATTTCCGCTATTGCTTGACGAATAAGAGTAGTTTTTCCTGTACGCCTTAATCCATAAAGAATTAAAACTTTGTCTTGCACATCGCCATAAAGATAATCACAAATATTTTTATAAATACTTCTCTTTTTATATGTTTTTATTGCTTGGACATAATTTTTTAGATTATTTTCAAGTAAAACATTGGTTTTAAAAGTGTATGTTTTGTCAGTATGTTCTACCATTTGTGACTTAGGAATGTTAGAAATAAGTTCTTTTTCTTTTTTTTGTAGTTCTCTTCTTTTTTCTATTTTAATGCGTAAATCATTCACTAATGCATCATCAATATATTTACTTTTCTTTTTCTTATTTTCAGTCCATTGAAGATAATATTTTGTTTTGCCTTTAATGTTCTTTTTTGATATATATCCTTGTGGTAATGTTGATATTTCCTTTTGAACTTCTAATAATTCTTTTTGAATGTCTTTGCTTTCCATATTTTTAGTAACCTTTCATTATAAAATCACAATCATCTAAATATTATTGCAACAATATTATAACCCCTTTATTAAAATGTATCAAGGGGTTATAAGGGGTTATATCGGATAAAAACAATAACAGTCACCAAAAAACTGCAATTCATTCATTGCAGTTTTAGTATAAAATAGTTTTTAGAAATAAAAGTAAGTTTATCTTTTGATTCCTATACATTTTATTTATTTCAAATTTTATCTATCTAAGACACTGAGATCAGACTGATTGTAACAATGATCTCCTGGCAAAGTTTTTTTGTAATTCCAGCATATAATTGCATCGTGTAAACTCTTTCCAGGATTATTTATAAAGAAATCACGAATATATGCATTGTATTCGAATTGTCTATCAATCTTATTTTTTCTTTGTTTCTTCTCTTTTAAGATTTGATAATAAGCTTTAATCGCATCTCCATATGTCTTACCGGCATTTGCTTTTAACCATTTTTGAAACAAAACATTGAAAGAAAAACTTTTTCCAATTTTCTCATTAAAAAAAGCACGATGCTTTTGGGAACAAATAATATTTTGTTCAATAATAGTGCTTTCAGTGATAATTCCGACATTTATACTTTTTTCTTTTGTTGTAGAAAGTTTTATTGATTTTCCAGTATCTAAAAAATATGCAATTCTATCCGTAAGTACCTGCTTATTGCCCGATGTTGGTAGCCTTTTTTGCTTGCAAAAGTTAGCTAATTCTTGTTTAAGATAATAGAAATTACGAAATGTCATACTATTTAACTTTTCATTTAATACAGGTCTTTTTTGCATTTATATTTGCTCCTTACTTAAAATTTTTTCGACTCCAAGATATCATTCTTCTTAAATTGTTTACCAATTCGTAAAAGTGCTTAATAAAACCAAAAATTGTTGGTTAACAAATTAGTTTTCATTAGATAATGATTCGTGAAATTTCCATTGTTACAATCTTAAGTACTACTCCGCTCGACATCACATAAAACCATATCTCACGCATATTTTGAGTTTTCGCAATCGGTGTCGCGATAGCGGAAATAATAATAAATAATGCACCAATGCATCCAACAATTGTTGGAATGCTTATAAGTGAGAATAGTCCAGGTTCACAACTTCCATCAATAGTATTTTGAATAGTTTTATCTAAACCATCACGCGCAGCAGCAAAGCAACAAACTACAAGACCAAAAACAAGCAAAATTGCACTTCTACGTCCCCAATATTGAATATAAGAATGGTTAAAAATTGAATAAACAATAAACCCAAGTAGCGCAATAATCATAAGTGTGGTTGCAGTAGTTACACCATTTCCAAAATAAAGTCTCATTTTTTTATCATTTCCTTTCCATATTGAATGATAATCATATTACATACATCACAACAACAAGCTTCAATACTTTGACGCCCACCGACTTTTAAACCAGTTAATTTAATAAAATCTTTTGCATTTTTGGCATTTTCTAAAGCACTTGGTACTTTACTAGCAAAACTGAAAGCACCATCTTTGCTACTAAACAAATAACCTTGTTTCATTTCTTTTCCACATTTTGGACATATCATAATAAATCTCTCCTATTCTCATTGCATACTATACCAATCAAGCATAGCACTTAAGTTTTCTTTCTTAACACGTTCACTACCATGAAGCATCATATCTAACATATCATTCTCTTCTGGTGTACGATCTTTTTTTGATGCAAGACATTTTGTGGTTATCTTAACCATAATTTTCATCATAGGTCGATAAATACCATGAAGTTTTTTTACATCGAAATTCCCTTGCAAAGTAAAAAGTGGAATATCACTCGGAATTACTGATTTTTTTCGCACTATTTCTACTTGTGAACCGGTTTCTCCCATACCTACAGCACAAACCGCTTTTATATGATATCTTTTAGCGGCTTTTGCATAACCTTTTATTGCACTCGCTGCAATCCAACCAATATAAATTATCTCAGATTTGCGTGATAATTTTTTTAGTGCATCTTTTAGCGTATAAATAGGTAATTTAGTTTCTTGAGATAATAATCTTGCATATTGTGCAGAACTACCTGTATTACTAGTATAAACAATCGCATCCATTATTTTATTCCTCTACGTGATTCTATATTTAAAATAAATCGTTCGATATGCTTATTTAGTAATTCTAAAACAACTTGTTTATCTTTTATCCCATCATAAACGCTATAAAGTAGATACATGGGTCCATAAAAATCAAGCGCTAATTCCATAGCATCTTCATCTGAATCAGTCATTTTTCGGAAAATCGTTTTCATATACTTCACTGGACCAATAGCAAGATAGTTTTGATAAAGCTTTGACATTTCTTCATCACGATATTGTTCTATTGTTAACATTTTTCTAAATTGCGAAGAAAACTCTTCTTCCGTCCAATGACGAAATTGAGCCATACTATATGCACGAATTTTTTCAATTGACGTTTTCATGTATGCATCCGCAAAGCCACTTAACCCAGTGCTTGGCATTTCATATTCTTCAGCACGTTCAACATCCATATTATTCATACGTTCTATAATACACTCAAGTATCTCGTGTTTACTTGCATAATGTTTATATAAAGCTGGTTTAGTAATTTTAAGTTCTGCTGCTATATCACTCATAGAAGTACCAAGATACCCATTTTGTGAAAATAATTTCAATGCGACTTCTAATATTTTTGATTTTGTTCCTTCAACCATAATAACACTCCTTCTAAATAGTTACCACTCGGTAACTTAGCAAATATAATATAGTTACCAATCGATAACTTGTCAAGTGCTTTGAAATAAATTTCTTTTTTTGAAAGTAAACCAAACTGGATTTCTTAGATTATAAATCTAAGTTAAGCTATTAAAATGCGAAATAAAAATACAATTTTTTTCATTAATTACAATTAATTAATAGTGTTGTTACTGTCAATGAAAAAATAAACAAAAAGGCTCAAATTAAAATAAGCAATTA